>BEHN01000002.1 GCA_002898535.1 bacterium HR11 | reverse complement strand
CGACGACCCCTTCTGGCCGACGATTTACGCCGAGCTGAGCGAGGCCCAGGCCTCCCTGGAGGCGGTCTTGATCTGGATGGGCTTAGCCGACTGGGTCCGGGCGGGCCTTCAGCAGGGACAGGACGTCCTCTTGCGCCGCTTGGCCTACCGACTCCCCCGGAGCCTGGGCGAGTGGCTCCTTCATCAGATGGGCGCCCGACCGCCGTGGGTGAGCCTGCCCGTCCAGCCGGACCTGGCACACTGGCGTCAGCAGTTAGCCGAATTGATTCAGGCCCTCTCTCGGCGGGGCCGCATTCATGTGCCGATGGATTTTTGAAGGAGACGGCTCCATGAGCGCCAAGATCATCAAAAAGGCGACCGACGAGGCCGAGACGCCCGTGGCCCCGGTCGCCGGGACCAAGATCATCGACCGGGAGGTCTTGGCGGCCACCGAGCAGGCCCGTCGGATCCTCGAAGCGGCCCAGGCCCAGGCCGAGGAGCTCCGGGCCCGGGCCCAGCAGGAATACGAGGAGGCCCTCCGGCGGGGCTACCAGGAGGGTTACGAGAAGGGCATGGCCGAGTGGCTTCGGGCCATCGAGCAGGCCCACGCCGGCTTCACGGGCGTCATCGAGCAGGCCAAGCCCCAGATCGTCCGGCTGGCCCTGCGGGTCGCCGAGAAGATCCTGCGTCAGCGGCTGGACCTGACGCCGGAGGCCGTCGTGCCCATGATCGACGAGGCCCTCCGTTCCCTCCGGGCCCAGCAGAACATGCGGGTCATCCTGCGGGTCCATCCGGACGACCGGTCCATCCTGGAGCCGCACCGCCAGCGTTGGATGGAGCGCCTGCCCTGGCTGGGGAGCCTGGACATCGTCGTCGACGAAGAACTCCCCCGGGGCGGATGCCGCATCGAGACGGACTTCGGGACGGTCGACGCCTCCATCGAGACCCAGATCCGGGTCATCGAGCGGCACCTCCTGGGCGGCGGGGAGGGATGATGCGGGGATTCGGGAATTCGGCAGTTCGGCAGTTGGGCAATTCGGGGGTTCGGGAATTCGGCGGTTCCATCGTTAAGGTAGAGCATGAGCTAAGGCAGGCCCCGCAGGCGGGAGCGAAGAAGGGAAGGAGCCGAACAAGTCTTCCTCTTATCCTCATGGCCCGCAATGCCGAATTCCCGAACTGCCGAATGGCCTGACGGGAGGTCGTCATGGCGGAAGTATGGCATGACCTGGACCTGACCCCTTACGTGCATCTCCTCGACGAGGTCGTCCCCCTGGAAGTCCGGGGCCGGGTCGTCGAGGTCACGGGCCTCATCATCAAGGCCCGCGTGCCGGGCGTGCGCATCGGCGAACTCTGCTACATCGAGACGCCCCTGCGGGACCGGCCCGTCCGGGCCGAGGTCGTCGGCTTCAAAAACGACCTGGTCTACCTGATGGCCCTGGGGGAGCTGACGGGCATCGGCCCCGACAGCGAGGTCCGTCCGACGGGGGACGTCATGACCGTGCGGGTCGGGCCCTGCCTGCTGGGTCGGGTCCTCAACGGTCTCGGCGAGCCCATCGACGGTCGGGGTCCCATCGACCCGACCCAGACGGTCGAGTATCCCATCTATGCCCCGCCGCCGGACCCGATGAAACGCAAGCGGGTCCTCCAGAGTTTTCCCGTCGGCATCCGGGTCGTCGATACCCTGCTGACGATCGGCGAGGGCCAGCGGATGGGCATCTTCGCCGCCGCCGGCGGGGGCAAGTCGACCTTGCTCGGCATGTTGGCCCGCAATACGGTCGCCGACGTCAACGTCATCGCCCTGATCGGGGAGCGGGGCCGGGAGGTCATGGACTTCATCGAGGAGAGCCTGGGGGAAGAAGGCCTGGCCCGGTCGGTCCTGGTCGTCGCCACCTCCGACCAGCCGTCCCTCGTCCGCTTGAAGTCGGCCTACGTGGCGACGGCCATCGCCGAATACTTCCGGGACCAGGGGAAGAAGGTCATCCTGATGATGGACTCGGTGACCCGCTTTGCTCGGGCCCAGCGGGAGGTCGGCCTGGCCATCGGCGAACCGCCCGCCCGGGCCGGCTTTCCGCCGTCGGTATTTGCGACCCTGCCGAAGCTCCTGGAGCGGGCCGGTAACTCGGACAAGGGCTCCATCACGGCCTTCTACACGGTCCTCGTCGAGGGCGACGACATGACGGAGCCCGTCGCCGACGAAGTCCGGTCCATCTTGGACGGCCATATCATCCTGTCTCGCGAGCTGGCCGCCCGGGGCCACTTCCCGGCCATCGACGTCCTGCGGAGCGCCAGCCGGGTCATGACGGCTGTCGCCACACCGGACCACCTGAAGGTCGCCCAGAAGATGAAGGAGATCATCGCCAACTACGAGAAGAACCGGGACCTCATCCTGCTGGGGGCCTACAAGCGGGGGTCGGACCCCCGGGTCGACGAGGCCCTCGAAAAGTACCCGGCCATCGAGGCGTTTCTGAAGCAAGGGACCCACGAGAAAGACTCCTTCGAGGCGACCCTCCAACGGGCCCGCTCCATCGTCGGACTGTAGGGCGCGCATGAAGCCGCCGAAGTATCCCCTTCAAGCCGTCATGGACCAGCGCAAGCAGGCGAAGGAGGACGCCAAAAAGGCCCTGGCCCGGGCCTTCCAGGCCCTCCAGGCCGAGCAGAAGCGCCTTCAAGACTTGCAGGCCGAGCGGGACCGACTCGTCGCCGAGCGGAACGAACGGGTCGCCCGTCTGTACGACCCCGACGAACGGGGTCTGATCGACGTCGCCGTGATCGAGCGGCGGCGGGAGGAAATCCGCTACGTGGAGGCCCGGATCGTCGAGCAGGACCGGGCCATCGCCGACCAGCAGGCGCGAGTCCGCCAGGCGGAGCAGGCCGTCGAGACGGCGAAGGCCCAGCTCGTCGAGGCGGACCAGGCCCTGAAGGCCATCGAGAAGCACTACGAGCGGTGGCTCGCCGAATGGAAGCGGGAGATGGCCCTCAAGGAGCAAAAGTTGACCGAGGAGATCGCCTCGGCCCGCTTCGTCCGGGAAAGGGCTGAGGAGGAAGAGTAGGGGATGGGCGGAGGACGCCATGACACGCATCGAATCCACGGGTGCACCGTCCGCACCGGCCGAGACGCCGGCTTCGGAGGAGGCCCAGCCGTCGGGGGCGGCCGATGAGTTCGAGCACGTCATCGGTCAGAAGACGGAGGCCGAAGGCGCTTCCAAGAAGCCTTCGACGGAAAAGGACCGGAAGGCGGCCGACGCCCCGGATACGGCTCGCGGGACCGACCAGGGCGTGACCCGCCGGCATGAGGGCCGGGGTCGTGAACGCGAGGGCGGGGGCTCCCAGGACAAGTCGGGTCAGAAAGGGACGCCGGCGCCGGACACGCCGCCGCCCCGTCACATGCCGGGCGACATCGTGATCCCTCAGGTCCCGCTCCCGGTAGCCCCGGAGGCCCCCGCCGCCCCGGCCCGTAGCCTGTCCCCAGAGGCCGCCGCCCTGATCCAGGGCGTCGTGGACCGGATCGTCGATGCCGTCCAGGTCCGGATGTACGCCGGCGGCGCCACGGAGGTCCGCATGGAACTCGACATGGGCCGTTTAGGTCCGATGACGGTCGAGCTCCACCGGACCCCCGAGGGCCAGCTCCGTATCGACTTTCAGGCGACGACGGTCGAGGCTCAACAGCTATTGACCGACCACGTGTCCGATCTGACCGGCCGCCTGGAGGCCCGGGGCCTGGCCCTTCAGGAGGTCACCGTACGGCGCCCGGATCAACCGGAATTCCGATGGGAGCCCCCGGCGACTCCCCAGCGGGAATTCCAGGGGGGCTCGGAACGAGAGCGACGGGAGCGGTCGGCCCTGGAGGAAACCGCTGAGGATGAATGATCCGGTGTGGGTAAAAGGGACCCCAGACTCCAGGAGACTCCAGACCATAGACCCTGGACCTGCGAGGGGAGTTAACAGAGCTGTTCGGGAGGTGAGAAGTGAGATGGAGAGCGGAAAGGGCACCTCCACGAAAGCACGATGTTTCAGGCAGTCGGCAGATGGGCAGATGGGCAGATAGGCAGATGGGCAGGTGGGCAGATGGGCAGTCGGCAGATAGGCCGGTCGGCCGATGGGCCGGTCGGGCGACTGATGCCTATCCCCGGAACACCGGCCGTCATGCCGGTGGCTTCCTTAGAGAGCCAGCCGTCCTGCGGGCGTCCTCCGCATGCACCGCCCGTCATGGCCGGGTCATCCGGAAGAAGCTTGAAACATCGAGGTCGCCGGGCCATCGTTTTCCCGGATGGGAACTACATTTCTCCCAACCGAACCGCTCTGTTAAGGGGATGCTTCGTCCTGAGACGAGGCAGATCGATCTGCCGAAACCGGTCCATGGTCTAAGGTCTATGGTCTTTTTTCAGACACTCCGCACCCAATATGGAGTGCGCCAAGGGTGTTCGTGATGCCACGTGCGGCTTCGGCTTCCGTCTCCCGAACGTCTTGGTCGGCGGTGCTTCCCCGGCGGGACCCGCAAGAGATCGAGTACCGGGCTCGCTGGGCGCCCGCCGTCGCCCGTCTGCAGGCGTGGGGACCCCGCCTGGCCCGGCTGATTCCGGAGGTCGTCGCGGCCTGGTGGCCCGTTTCAACGTCGGCGGGTGCGATCGTCCGGTTCCGACTGGCCGACGTGGACGGTACCGGCCAGGACCTGGAGGTTCGGAAAACGCCCTTCCGTATCGGACGGGGGTCGGCCTGCCATCTCCAACTCCCGGACCCGACGGTCTCGACCGAGCACGCCGAGGTCCAGGTCGAGCGGGGCGCCGTCTGGCTGATGGACCTGCGGAGCACCAACGGCACGAAGAAGAACGGTCAGCGGCTGGAACCCCTGCAACCCGTGCCGCTGGAGCCCGGGGACGTCGTCGAGGTCGGTCGCTATCAGTTGACGTACGTCGGCATGGAACCGGCGGCCCCCGAGAAACCCCGTCTGACGATTCAGGGAACCGGCCTCCAGCCCCTGAAGCTGGGCCGGCCCTTCCAAGCCCTGGCGCATCCGAACGACCGCTGGCTTCGGGTCCAGTGGGACGGATGGACGGCCTGGGTCCGGGTCCCGGCTGTATGGATCCGGGCTTGCTGGGACCACGTCACGGGCGTCCCCTGGGACGATGCCGGGAGCCCGGACCCCCTGGAAGAGGGCATCGCTCAATTCATCGCTTTCCAGATCGGGGCGGGCCTGACGGAGCGAGCCGGCACGGCCTTCCAGGTCAGCGGCTGGGCCACCCCCGAGGCGGCCGACGCCCTGACGTCGGACGACGACCGATGGCTGTACATGGACGTATGGCTCTCCAGCCCGCCCCTGAAGGTCGCCTCGACGGTCCTGATTCGGGTCGAGCCGTCGGAGCCGCCGTGGCCGTCCGAGTGGGACGACCTGATATGGCCCGTGGCCGTCTACGGCGGCTGGATCCGCCTGCGGGTCGCCGACTGGCGGCGGGTCGAACCGGGCGACGTCCTCTTGCCGGACGTGTGGTTCCCGACGGCCTGGAGTTCGACGAACGAAGCGGAAGCCGACGTAGGACCCGTTTATGCCCGTACGGGCCGAATCTGGCACGTCGGCCGTTTGCGCCGGGAAGCGGGGTCCCTTAAACTGACGCTCGAAAAATTATGGATCCGCACGCCCGGAGACGACGGACCCATGGGAGATATCGAACAACCGGCCGGTGAACCGGAAACGTTATCGCCCCAAGACTTGGAGCTTCAGGTCGTCATCGAACTCGATCGATTCCCGACGACCCTGGGGGAGATGAAACGCTGGCAGGCGGGCCATTGTTTGGTCTTACAGCGGGGTCCGGACGACCCGGTCCGCCTGGTCGTCGAGACCGGCCTGCAACGCCGGGTCTTGGCCGAGGGTCGGGTCGTCGTGGTCGACGGCAGGCTGGGGATCGAGATTTTACGAATTCTGACCCAATTTCAGTAGAAGCAAGACGCAAATACTAAGATGCGGGGAGCAGGATGAGAGTCCGGAGTACGGAAACGGGCCCGTCGGGTTTGCATCCTGCATCTTGCATCATGTCCTTAGGGGATCGGGATGAATGCGGCTCAGGAAGCGTGGCTGATCCTGCGGGGGCTGTTGGCCCTGGTCGTAGTCGTCCTGGTGGCCTTTATCACCCTGCGGCTGGGCCTCCCGTGGATCTTACGCCATCGAGCGGGCCAGCGGGCTCGCCGCCTTCACGTGGAAGAGTTTTATCCCTTAGACCGAAATCACCGGCTCTACCTGGTCCGGTGGGACCAGACGTGGCTTCTGTTGGGGACTTCCCCGGACCGCGTCCAGGTCCTGGGGGTCCGGTCGGAACCCTCGTCCCCGTCCTTTGAGGCCACGCTGGAACAGGCCGAATCTCTCAAGCTTCGTCAGGGAGTCGAGGATTCATGAATCCGAGCGTTTTGGCCGCTCCGGCGCCGCCGAGCGCCTGGGCCGGGAACCCCGTCACGACGGTCCTCATGCTGAGCCTGCTGTCGCTGGCGCCCTTCCTGCTGATGATGACGACCTCCTTCGTGAAGTTCTCGGTCGTATTCTCGATCCTGCGGAATGCCCTGGGGACCCAGCAGATCCCCCCGACGCCCGTCATCATGGGCCTGGCGGTGATCATGACCGTCTACGTGATGGCGCCCATCGGCGTGCAGGTCTACGACGCCCTCCAGCCCATGCTGACCCAGTCCGTCCAGCAGGACGTCGTCTCCCCGGTGGGGGCCCAGATGATCCTGAGCGTCGTCGATCAGGTCAAGGAACCCCTGCGGGCGTTTCTGAAAAAGCATGCCCATCCCAAGGAGCGGGCCCTCTTCTACCAGATGGCCGTCCGGATGGGGCCGCCCCAGTGGAAGGAGACGATGAAGGACGACGACCTCCTCGTCCTGGTCCCGGCCTTTACCGTCAGCGAGCTGGCCGAGGCCTTCATGATCGGATTCCTGATCTTCCTGCCCTTCCTGGTCATCGATATGGTCGTCTCCAACATCCTGCTGGCGATGGGCATGCACATGCTGTCGCCCGTGACGGTGTCCCTGCCCTTTAAGCTCCTGTTGTTCATCATGGTCGACGGGTGGGACCTGCTCGTGCGGGGTCTGATCCAGGGGTACATGGGATGACAGAGTCGTTCGGGAGGTGAGAAGTGAGATGGAGAGCGGAAAGGGCGTCTCCGCGAAAGCATGATGTTTCAGGCAGTCGGCAGATGGGCAGGTCGGCAGATAGGCAGATGGGCATTTGGCAGGTGGGCAGATGGGCAGGTCGAGAGACGGGCGTCGGTCCCCGGCCCACCGGCCGTCATGCCGGTGGCTTCTGGAGAGAGCCCGCCGTCCTGCGGGCGTCCTCCGCATGCACCGCCCGTCCTGGCCGGGTCATCCGGAGGAAGCTTGAAACATCGAGATCGCCGGGCTACCGTTTTCCCGGAGGGGAGCAGTATTTCTCCCAACCGAACAGCTCTGATGACGAAGATACGGGATACGGTCCAAGCCTATAGGTCTGAGGTCCATGGTCTATGGTCCATGGTCCAATGGGAGGCTACGATGGAAAACGTGTTCATCAGCGCTTCGCAAGAGGCCCTGATCCTGACGGTCCTGGTCTCGGGACCGCCGATCCTGGCCGCCCTCGTCATCGGCCTGACGTTGGCGATCGTGCAGGCCCTCACGCAGATCCAGGAGCAGACCTTGAGCATGGCCGCCAAGATCGTCGCCGTATTCGGCGTCTTGTACCTGGCCGGTTACTGGATGGCCAGCCACATCAGCCGGTTTGCTTACGTCATTTTTTCGGAATTTCCGAAATGGATTCACTGATTCGGGAATTCGGCAGTCCGGGAATTCGGGAGATGAGGCGGTCGGCAGTCGGCAGATAGGCAGGTGGGCAGGTAGGCAGATGGGCAGGTAGGCAGGTGGGCAGATAGAGGGGGTGGAGACCCCCCTGGGATTATCTAAGCGGGTGCCGCCGGAGACGGCGGCGGTCGGGCCGGCCCGTCGGGTCGCCTCGACTCCGGGGCGGGCATCACCCCGGTGTTATCCCGAGCGGCGCCGGATGGGGGATGCAGGCCGTTCCCCTCGGACCACCAACGGCCGAACGCCCGAATTCCCGGACTCCCGAATTGCCGGAGGAGCGATGGAGAGCTGGCTCCCCGAGCCGAGCGCGCTGGAACGGGTCTTCCGCCCCTTTGGGGACCTCTGGGGCGTCCGCCACGGGGCGATGGACACGGCGTCCCTGTTCTTTTTGAGCATGATCCGGTGGGCGGCCATCGTCCAGTTCTGCCCCTTCCTGGGCGGTCGGCTCGTGCCGGGCCCCGTGAAGATCGGCCTGGCGATGGTCCTGGCGTGGTTCACGACGCCCTGGCTCAGCCAGCAGGCGGCCGTGCCGCTGAACCTGACGCCGACGGCCTGGGGCGTCGCCGCCCTGCATGAGCTGTGGGTCGGCCTCCTGCTGGGCTTCGGGTCGAGCCTGGTTTTTTTCGCCGCCAACATGGGCGGTCAGTTTTTAGACAACGCCCGGGGCACGACGATGGCCAACATCCTAGTCCCCCAACTCCAGATTCAGACTTCCCTGTTGGGCGACTTCTACCTCCAGCTCTTCGTCGTCCTGTACCTGCTGGTCGGGGGCCATCGGTGGTTCCTGTCGGCGGTCCTCGACAGCTATCGGTTGTTTCCGCCGACGGGCGTGTTCCCGAGGGTCTCGGTCGTCCACGAGGCGTTCCTTCAGATGACGGGGACGATGTTCGGCATCATGCTGAAGACGATCGCCCCGGCCCTCGTCGTCCTCATTTTATTGGACGTCATCCTGGGCGTGGCCAATCGGATGGCCCCGCAGATGGACGTGTTCTTCATGAGCATGACCCTGAAGCCGGCCGTGGGCCTGCTCATCGCGGCCCTGTCTATCTACGGTCTCCTGGGGATCACGCCGGACATCTGGCGGGCCTTCCACGCGTGGATGGGCGGCTGGCTGAGGGGCGCAGTGATGAAGTGACGGAGTGATGGAGTCGGAGAAAAGGGGAGAGCGTAAAATTCCGAAAGCGCTCCCATCCCACATTCGGATCGGATAGGTTATGGGCGATAAGACGGAACAGCCGACGCCGAAACGATTGCAGGAGGCCCGCAAACGGGGCCAGATCGCCTTCAGCCGGGAGGTGCCCGCCGTGGCGACCTATCTGGCCGGCATGAGCCTGATCCTCGTGTGGGCCTCTCATATCGGGGATGCTTTCCGGGACTACTACCGGACCGTGGCGACGGCCGTCGGGCAGGTCGACGGGGCGAGCCTGACGACGGTATGGACGAAGCTCCTGGACCAAGCGGGGACCGTCTGGCTCCTCAGCGTGGCGCCCATCCTGGCGGGCGTCGCCGTCGCCGGCCTGGCCCTGGCGGCGGCCCAGGCGGGCCTCAACATGACGTTCGAGCCGATGAAGCCCTCGCTGAAGAAGCTGAACCCCCTGGAGGGCCTGAAGCGGTGGTTCTCGGTCCGGGGGATCATCGAGTTCGTCAAGACGCTCGTGAAGGTCCTGGTCGTCGTCCTCCTGGGCTATGCGGCCGTTTCCGGGAGTATGGAGGCCATCGTCCGCCTCCACTGGGTCGACATGGCGGGGCTGTATCGGGTCGGGGTCAAGGTCGCCCAGACGTTCATCTTTCAAGTCGGTGCGACCTTTCTGCTGATCGCCGGGATTGACTACTTCTACCAGCGTCAGCAGTGGAAGAAGCAGTTGATGATGACGAAGGAGGAGGTCAAACAGGAATACAAGGAAATGGAGGGCGACCCCATCGTGAAGTCTCAACGGAAGGCCCTCCATCAGGCGATGGTCATGCAGGACATCCAGCGGGAGGTCCCGAAGGCCGACGTCGTCGTCACGAACCCGACCCACATGGCCATAGCGATCCGTTACGACCGGGCGACGATGGGGGCCCCCAAAGTGACGGCCAAGGGCCGGGGCCTCATCGCCCGGAAGATCATCGAGTTGGCGAAGAAGCACGACGTACCCATCGTGCGGGACATCTCGTTGGCCCACGCCCTCTTCGAGGTCGAGATGGGCCGGTACATCCCCCGGGACCTGTACGAGGCCGTCGCCGAGGTCCTCCTGTTTGCCTGGCGGCTCAAGCAGGAGGCCGAACGGTTTCCGGGGATTTAGCGACTGCATCGGGAGGTATCCATGGAAGCGATCCGACAGCAGTTGACGGAGCTGTGGACAAGCCTCCGGCAGGGCGACCTGAACGTCGTCCTGGCTCGGTACAGCGACATCCTCCTGGCCCTGCTGGTGATCTCCATCATCGGGATCATGATCATCCCCATCCCGACGTTTCTGATGGACATCTTCCTGACGGCGAATATGGCCCTGGCCATCTCGATCCTGATGATCTCCCTGTACATCCCGAATGCCCTGGCCCTGGCGTCCTTCCCGACGATCCTGCTCGTGTCGGCCCTGTTCCGTTTGGCCCTGGAGGTCTCGGCGACCCGCTTGATCCTCCTGTACGCCGACGCCGGGGAGGTCATCCACGCCTTTGGGAGCTTCGTCGTCAAGGGGAACCTCATCGTCGGCTTCGTGATCTTTTTGGTCATCACCCTCCTTCAGCTGATCGTCATCGCCAAGGGGGCCGAGCGGGTCTCGGAGGTCTCGGCGCGGTTTACCCTGGACGCCATGCCTGGCAAGCAGATGAGCATCGACGCCGACCTCCGGGCGGGCCTCATCGACGCCGAGGAAGCCAAGCGGCGACGGCGCTTGATCGAGAAAGAATCCCAGTTCCACGGGGCGATGGACGGGGCCATGAAGTTCGTCAAGGGCGACGCCATCGCCGGCCTCCTCATAGCGGCCATCAACATCATCGCCGGCTTGATCATCGGGGTCGTCATCAAGAAGTTTCCCTTCGACGTGGCCATCAAGAAGTACACGCTCCTGACCATCGGGGAGGGCCTGGTCGCCCAGATCCCGTCGCTCATCATCACGACAGCCTCGGCCATCATCACGACCCGGGTCGCCAGTAGCGAGGAGGGGGCCTCCCTGGGGCAGGACATCGGCGTCCAGCTCCTGTCCCAGCCGAAGGCCATCGCCATCGCTTCGGGGATGCTGGCCGGCATGGCCATCGTGCCGGGCATGCCGACGGTGCCGTTCCTGATCCTGGCCGGCGTCGCCGGGACGACGGCCTGGAGCCTCATGCGGACTCGGCGGGTCAAGGAGAAGGAAGCCGTCAAGTCGAAGGTGATGGAGCGACCGGGTGAAGCCGCCAAGCAACCGACCCTTGAGCTTCAACTTCCCGTCGCCGTCCCCGTCATTTTGGAGACGAGCCCGTCGCTGACGCCCTACGTGGACATCGAGCAGAAGGGGGAACGGTTCGTCAACGAACTGCTCCCACAGATGCGCCTCTGGCTGTTCCACGACCTGGGCATCGTCTTCCCCGGCGTGCGCATCCGGGGGGAGGCCGCCCACATCCCCGAAAATCAGTATGCCATTTACGTCCATGAGGTCCCCGTCGCCCTCGGGACGGCTTACCCGGACCACGTGTTCGTCGGGGAATCCGTCCAGGAGGTGGCGATGATGGGCCTCACGGGGCCGACGGGGCCCCACCCCATCACGGGGAAGGCCGGCCTGTGGATTCCCGAGGCGGCGGCCGACCAGGTCCACGGCCTCGGCGTCGCCACGATGTCGCCGGACGAATATATCGCCGTCCACCTCTCCCAGGTCATCAAGCGGCATGCCGACGAGCTCCTGGGCATCCAGGAGGTCCAGAACATCCTGGACGCCATGGAACAGCAGGGCTACGCCGCCCTGGTCAAGAACGTCGTCCCGAAGCTCCTGAGCATCCAACGCCTGACGGACATCCTACGGCGCCTCCTCCGGGAGGAAATCTCCATCAAGAACATGAAGGCCATCCTGGAGGCCCTGGCCGACTGGGCCCCCTACGAAAACGACCCCGTCTACCTGACCGAGTACGTGCGGATGAACCTGAAGCGCTATATCGCCTATAAGTTCAGCAACGGCCAGCCGACCCTTGCCGTGTATCTCCTGGACCCGGCCATCGAGCAGGCCATCCAGAACGGCATCCGCCAGTCGGCTTCGGGGAGCTACCTGTCTCTGGACCCCCAGGTCAGCCAGCAGATCCTGGAGGCCTTCCGGACGGCCTTCGGAAAGGTGGACCTGACGTCGGTTCGGCCCATCGTCCTGACCCAGATGGAGGTCCGCTACTTCACGAAGCGCCTGATCAGTTTTGAGTATCCCCACGTCGTCGTCCTGTCTTTTCAGGAATTGCCGTCGGACATGCGGATCCAGCCCGTCGGGCGGATTCAGCTCCCAGCGGCGGCCCTGACGGGACTGCGATAGGGGATGGGGCAGTCAGCCAGGAAGGCGATAGGGCCATAAGGCAGTAAGGCGGAAGGGCGAGGGCTACGACCCGTCGAATTCCTTACTCCCCTACTGCCTTAGGGCCTTACTGCCCTCCAGAGTGGAGGTGACCGTGGCGATTCAGTTGACGGTCCGATTCCCGGACGGCCAGACGCAGACGCTGACCGTGCCGAAAGAGGTCGCCTTCATCGGGCGTCGGGAAGGCAACGACGTGATCCTGCCCTTTCCCTTTGTGTCGGGTCGGCACTGCCGGGTATTCCGGCACGGGACCCGTCTGCTGGTCGAGGACCTGGGGAGCACGAACGGGACGCTCGTCAACGGCGAGAGTCTGGCGCCTCAGACGCCCCACTCGCTTCGGCCGGGGGACGTGATTCAGATCGGGACGGTCGAGGTCCGGGCCCAGTGGTTCGAGGAAGCGGCCGTCGTCGAGACCGCCACGCCGACCGTCTATGAGGCCGTGCCGGCCGAAGTGCCCCCTCGGGCCTCGACTCGGCCGCCCGGCCCCGCCTCCGCCGCCCCGGCGAGTGCGCCCGACGCCCCGGCGACGATGTGGGAGATCCAGACCGGCATGTACCGGTCGGCCGCCGTGCAGGTCGACGACCATCGGGTCGGGACGGCCACGGCGAGTGCGCCCGTCGCTCCACAGCCGGCCTTTCAGGTCATCGGGTCCGCCCGTCCGGCGCCGGCCCGGCGGACGGAACCGCCGGTCGATACGTTTCAGGCGTGGAGTTTCTTCTTTCAGGTCATCGGTCTGGTCACCCTGTTTGGGGCCATCGTCCTGTTGATCATCGTCTTGCTGTCATGACCCAAGAGAGTTTGAAGCCTCGCCTTGTCGTGCTTCAGGAGGGTCGGCCGGTGAAGACCCTCGAGGTCGTCCCCGGCCAGGAGTGGAAGCTGGGGCGGCACCCCCAGTGTGCCGTCATCATCGCCCACCCCTCGGTCTCTCGCTTCCATGCCCGGGTCTTTTGCGACGCCACGGGCGTCTACCTGGAAGACCTGAATACGGCCAACGGGACGTACGTCAACGGCCAGCGCGTCCAGGGGACCGTGACCCTCCGGGACGGCGACGTCATCCGCCTGGCCCAGGCGACGAACCCGAATCCCATCCTCCTGAAGTTTGAGGACCCCAGCGCCCGCTTGCTGGAGGCCCTGGTCGAGGAAGAGAAGCCCTCGGAAAGCCCGGCGGAGGCGCCGGAAGCATCGGCGGAAGCCGCGGCGGCCGCCGAGGAAGCCGCCGACGTCGAAGTCGCCCCGTCGCCCGTCCCGACGGGGTGGCGGGGCCTCCTGACGTGGGTCCGACAGCCGGTCGTGTGGGTCCCCGTCGCCGTCGTCCTCGTCGGGGCCGTCGCCGTCGGCGTCTACCTGGTCTCCCGCTTTCAGGCGACCCAGCGGCCCTGGCAGTCCGTGCGGGTCGAGCCCCTGAAGGTCCGGGCCGGCTGGCTCCTGACGCTTCAGGGTCCCGACGTCCAGCCCGCCTCGGGCCTCCGGGTCTGGGTCCACGACCGGGAGGCGACCGTCCAGGTTGCCGAGTCGGGCAAGCTCCAGATGACGGTCCCGGAACTGGGCCTCGGGGAACGGGGGACGCGGGTCGTGGAGCTCCGGGTCGAGCGGAAGGGCCTCGTCCTGTTTCGTCAGTCGATTCAATACGAAGTCGTCCCTCAGATTCGAGCGGTCCGGCCGACGGAGGTCGCCGTCGGTCAGACGGTGAGCATCGAGGGCACGGGCTTTACGAGCCAGCCCGCCGACGTGAAGGTCCGGGTCGGGAATCTGGACGCCCCTGTCGTGAAGGCCGCGCCGGGCCTCATCCAGTTTCGGGTCCCCGTCCTGACGCGCCGCGGCGTCGTCGATGCGCCCGTCGAGGTCCGCATCGGGGAGTGGTCGGAGCGGACGGTGAGCCTGAAGGTGCGGCCCCGAGACCTGCCCTGCTATCCGCTCCTGTTCTCGGCGACTTACATGACGGCCAACGTCTGGCAGGTCCAAAGCAATCTGGGGTGCCTCCTGTACGTCGAGGGGCCGCCGCCCGCCGACGACCGCCCGGACGCCCCGCCGCCCCCCTCGGTTCAGCAGGCGATTCAGGCGCTCAACCTGGCCTTTGACAAAGCTCGGAGCGACCCCTCGGTCCACTGGGAAGTTCGGGAGTCCGGCGGGACGCCCGTGTTGGTCGCCGTCGGGTCTTCGCTGGGGCGACCCGTCGAGGTCGGCGCGTGGACGCGAGCCGTCCAGAATCACCTACGGGCCCGTCTGCCGGCCGATCAGGAGGCCGCCTTGCTCCCATACTGGAACGCCGCCGTCCTGAACGACCTGCTGGACCTCTTCAGCAAAGCCCAGGCCCCCAGCCGACTCCCGTCCGACTCGGGCCTGCGGGCCATCCTCCAACGGCTCTATGACCAGAACCTGGCCGTCGGGGGTCGGGGTTGCCCGGGTCTGGACGACATCCAGACGCTGACGCCGGCCGACCGGGAGGCGCTGGAAAACGCATGTCTCGCCATGCCCCGAAATTACGGGAGCGTCGCCGGCCGGTGGACCGGCGAGATGGAGAACGTCTTCTACCTGACGCTTCGGGACGCCACCGTCGTCCTGCAGATGGACCTTCAGCAGAGGGGGAGCGTCTTGAGCGGCACGGCGACGGTCGAGACCCGGAGTCCCAAGATGCGGTGGACCCTCCCGGCCGTCTCTGTCCGGGGGCGTCTGGACCTGAGCCGGTCCGTCCTCGAACTGGTCCTGCCCCTGAATCGACCCTTTGGGACCGTGACGCTCCAAGCCACCCTTCAGGGGGACACCCTGGCCGGCTCGTTTTCGACGTCCGAGGGCAAGCAGGGGAACTTCCGCCTCCAGCGGGCCGCGAAGGCACCCCCACCTGAATAGGTGTCGGGTGCCGGGTGTCAGGAGTGAGGAGGTTACAGGCCATCTGGCTCTGTGGATATCCTCTTCAGGCTTCTGGAGAGGCCCGGAGGCCCTGGACCCGCCGACACAGGGGCGGACCCGGCATGACGGCCGGCGTCCGGATGGGGATGGACGCCGCCGTCACCGGCGGCGCCGGGACCGAGGGACGCCGGGATGACGCCCGGCGTTCGGATGGGATAGGTGCCGCAGGGGGCTTTGAGACGATGGCTCAGGATGTCAACAGAGCCAGGCCGTCTCATAAAAGGTGCCTGGAAGCGCTCGCATTAATCCGGCCATAGACCGCAGACCATAGACCGGCTGGGGCCCAGGGGGTCTATGGTCCGTGGTCCATGGTCTGTGGTCTATGGTCTGATATCGAGGGTCCGATCCCGATCCCGTCGGATGTATGAGACGGGTCCTACTCAACACCCAACACCGAATCTCCTGGCCATGCGTTTCCCCAAGGGTCTGACCGGAAATCTCGGGCCGTATGAGACGCGCGTCGTCGAGCGCCTCCGGTCCTGGCAGGCGGCCGACTTCGTCCGTCGCCTCCGAGGCCGGGACCCTACGCTCTGGTTCCCCGGACCGGTCCCGGAAATTACCGACCGCCTGGGCTGGCTGGAATTGCCGGTCCGCATGCGGCCTTTTCGAGAGGACCTGCGGGCCTTCGCCGAAGCCGTCCGGGCCGAGGGAACCCGCCACGTCGTCCTCCTCGGGATGGGGGGCTCCAGCCTGGCGTCCGAGGTGTTCCAACATACCTTTGGCAACGCGCCGGGTCATCCGGAACTCATCGTCCTGGACAGCACGCATCCGGCGGCCGTCGGCGCCGTCGAGGCCCGCCTGGCCCTGGCGAGGACTCTGTTTTTGGTCTCCAGCAAGTCGGGGACGACGACCGAGACCCTGGCCCTGTTTCGGTACTTCTGGCACCGCGTCCGGAGCGAGACCGCTTCGCCGGGCCGCCACTTCGTGGCCATCACGGACCCGGGCACGCCTTTGGAGCAGACGGCCCGAGCCCGGGGCTTCCGACATGTATTTCTGGGGCCGCCCGACGTGGGCGGACGGTACTCGGCCCTTTCGGTCTTTGGCCTGCTCCCGGCCGCCCTCATCGGCGTGGACGTGGACGAGCTCTTGGACCGGGCCCAGGCCATGGCGGCCGCCTGTCTGGCGGAGGGGTCCGAGCCGGAAAACCCCGGCTTGGTCCTCGGAGCGGTCCTCGGGGAACTGGCCCGGGCGGGCCGAGACAAGGTGACGTTCTTAACGTCACCGCTCCTCCGAGCCTTCCCGACGTGGCTGGAACAGCTCATCGCCGAAAGCACGGGCAAGGGCGGCCGGGGTATCGTCCCGGTCGTCGACGAGCCCCCCGGTGCGCCGGAAGCCTACGGGCCGGATCGCTTCTTCGTCTATCTATCCCTGGAGGGCGAGCGGGATGCCGACTCGGAGCGCCGGGTCGCAACGCTGGAAGCGGCCGGGCATCCGGTCCTCCGGATTCATCTCGACGGGTTGGCGGACCTGGGCGGGGAATTCTTCCGGTGGGAGGTGGCCGTGGCGGCGGCCTGTGCCGTCCTGGGGGTCCACCCCTTCGACCAGCCGGACGTTCAGCGGACGAAGGAGCTGACCCAGCGGGCCGTGGAACGTCCGACAGCGTCTCCCATCGGGGTCCCGGCCGTCTCGGAGCCGACCGCCTGGGACGAGGCTTTACGGGACTGGTCGAGTCAGGCCCGGCCGGGCGACTACATCGCCCTCCAGGCCTTTTTGGCACCGACCCCCGAGACGACGGCCGTCTTACAAGACATTCGCCGGCGCTTGCGGGACCGCCTGCGGGTCGCCACGACCCTGGGGTATGGACCCCGTTTTCTCCATTCGACGGGCCAGCTCCATAAGGGGGGTCCGAATGCGGGCCTTTTCCTGCAACTCATCGATGACCCGGCCGAGGACCGGCCGATCCCCGAGACGGACCTGACGTTCGGTCGACTCCTCCGCGCCCAGGCCGATGGGGACTATCAGGCGTTGGTTGAGCGGGGTCGCCGGATCCTACGGCTTCACCTGGGACGTGACGTCTTGCGCGGATTAGAGGTCCTCCGAGACGCCCTGGCGTAGCAGAGCCGTTCGGTTCAGGAGAGGGCCTGTCCCGTAAAAAGGGATGGAGGGACGAAGAGAGTCAGAAGACATCGACCCTACTCCGTCACTTTATATCGTCACGGCTTCGGCGAGTTTCCCGGCAGGAACTGACCCAGAGCTTCTAAGACCGAGACGACCTTATAGCCGGGCGGCACCTGGAAGGTGGCCGGCGTCAGCTTCTGTCGGCCGGCCGCCAAGAGCTCGCTGACCGACTCTTCCCCCGTCGACAGCCGCACGACCTGACGGACCGGCAGGCCCGAGTAAAGGGGCTGTTTCCCCTGTAGGATCGCCGTCCACGGATTCGGGACCTCGTCGATCTCTTCACCCAAACCCTCCCGGAACACGCGCACGAATGATTCGGTCATCCGGGCCAGGTCCTGGATGACGGCTGTGAAGGCCGCTTCGTCCAGACCGAGACTCCCGTAGGAAGCGATGCAGGCCGTCCCCCGGGATTCCCCCCGACGTCGAAGCTCGTATTCGTCACACGTGTAGGACCCGACCCGGACGTTCGGCCGGACTTTCCGAAGCGTCCAGCCTCCGTCCGCCGGGGCGGGCTTCCCCGACGACCGCGAGGGACCCTTGGCCGAGCCTTCAGGCCCGGCTTGCAGGAGAGGCGCTATCAATTGACTGAGCTGGTCCATGTCGGCTTTCGTGACCTTCATGACCAGCTTGCGGGGATGGTTAATGATGTAGAGGGCCTTTTCGTCCCCCAGGTACAGGCTGTCCGGACATTCCGCCTCCGGGGGCTTCAAGCACTCGGCCGTGATCCGCATGTTGAGACCGCTCAGGTAGACCTGGAGGACTTGCTGGTGACGGACCTGCGAGCCGGCCTGGAAGGCGATGCGGGTCTTCACGTATTGGACTTCCTGGGCCTGGGCTCCCAAGGCGCCGATGACAAGGAGGCCCAAGGTCCAGCCCCACCGCCCGTCGGGGCGTCCGCACATAGGCACCTCCATACTACGGAGTAGAGTGATGATCAAGGGATCTCATAAATCCGACCATAGACCTGCTGGGGCCCAGGGGTCTATGGTCCATGGTCCATGGTCTGTGGTCTGATGCCGAGGGTCCGATCCCGGTCCCGTCGGATTTATGAGACTGGTTCGATCATATCACGAATGTCCTTTCACTTTCTACAGGCGTGGACCGTGTGATACGGGATGAAGAGCAATTCGGCAGTTCGGCCGAACTGCCGAACTGCCCTTTGCTTGAAAAACCATTCTTCCCGAAGGGTCGAAAAAGCCGAATCCATGCGGGTTTTCACGAACCGAACGGCTCTGATAGGTTAGGGGCTCTCGGACTTGCGGACCCCGGTCCCTTTTCCTATGATGAAGCCTTCACGCGGCATCCCGGGGCGGTCTGGAAGAGGGAAGCGGCCGGACCGGCCCCATCCTACTGGGTCCGACCGTCTGGACCGGCACCCGGGGCCTGACACCGTTCTCTCCCATCGAGGGTCCGATGCGACGATGGGGTCGTAAAGCCATCCGACCGGCCGGTCGATTCGAGCGATGGTTTCTGAGAAGCCTTCCCATCGCCCTCCTCTTGGCCCTGGCGGCGCACCCCCGGGCCGAGGAGGGCATGTGGACCTTCGACAACCCCCCCGTGAAAATCCTTCAGGAACGCTACGGCTTTACGCCGACCCCCGAATGGCTCGACCACGTGCGGCTGGCCAGCGTGCGGTTCAGCGACGGCGGGTCGGGCTCCTTCGTCAGCCCGAACGGCCTGGTCATGACGAATCACCACGTCGCCGTCGGTCAGCTCCAGAAGGTCTCCCGGCCCGGGAAGGACTACGTGGCCGAGGGCTTCTATGCGGCCCGGCCGGAAGACGAACTCCCGTGTCCAGACCTGGAACTGAACGTTCTCGTCTCGATGGAGGACGTCACGGACCGGGTCCGGTCGGCCGTCCGGCCGGGGATGACCGAAGAGGAGGCCCTGAAGGCCCGGCAGGCCGAGATCGCCCGGATCGAGAAGGAGAGCCTGGAGAAGACGGGCCTCCGTTCGGACGTCGTCGCCCTGTATCACGGGGGCGAGTACTGGCTGTACCGGTACAAGCGGTACACGGACGTCCGCCTCGTATTCGCCCCGGAACGGCAGGCCGCCTACTTCGGCGGCGACTCGGACAACTTCACGTATCCCCGCTACGACTTAGACGTGGCCTTCTTCCGCGTCTATGAGAACGGCCGGCCGATTCGTTCGGAGCACTACCTCCAATGGAACTCGAAAGGCCCGGCCGAGGGAGAGCTCGTGTTCGTGTCGGGCCATCCGGGCTCGACGGACCGGCTCTTCACGTATGCCCAGCTCCTCTACCAGCGGGACGTCCGCTATCCCCTGCTCCTTCGGTACATCGACCGCCGGATTCAAATCCTGCGGGACTATGCCCGGCGGGGGCCCGAGGCGGCCCGCCGAGCCCTCGTGCAGGTCTTCTCCCTGGAGAACGCCAAAAAGGCCTTCACGGGCGAGTATCAGGGCCTGCTCGACCCCGCCCTCATGGCCAAGCGCAAACAGCAGGAGGACGAGTTTCGGCGGCTCGTCGCCAGCCACCCCGAGTGGCAAAGGCAATACGGGGACGCCTGGGACGTCATCGAGCAGGTCACCCAGAAGCAAGCGTCCGTCTTGCGACAACAGTTGTTCCGTCGGTTCGCCGGGGCCCGGCTGGCCAGCACGGCCCTGACGATCGTCCAGTATGCGCAG
This sequence comes from bacterium HR11, assembly GCA_002898535.1. Classification (NCBI taxonomy): domain Bacteria; species bacterium HR11. Next base: position 266,272 of record BEHN01000002.1, on the reverse strand, counting down.
GAAATTCAGAAGCCCGACGGCGAGCGTCTCGATGGCTTCCACGACGCCCAACTGGAACGCCTTCGGTTTCAGCTTCTCTCGCCAGCGCCGGTCTACCCCGACATGGAGGAGGCTGTCCTGGCGGGTCTCCTGCGGATGGCCCAGGAGGAGCTCGGTCCGGACGACCCCTTCGTCCGGGCGGCCCTCCAGGGGCGGTCGCCGGAGGAGGTCGCCCGCGAGGCTATCGGGGGCACGAAGCTGGCCGACGTGAAGGTCCGCAAGGCGCTGTTGGAGGGCGGTCTCCGGGCCGTCGAGCGTTCGCGAGACCCCTTGATCGCCCTGGCCCGGCGGGTCGAGCCGTCCGTGCGGGAGACGCTCGAGTGGGTCCGCAAGAACGTCGAGAGCGTTCTGACGCCGGCGACCGAGAAGATCGCCCAGGCCCGGTTTGCCGTCTACGGCAAGAGCGTTTACCCGGACGCCACGTTCACCCTCCGGCTGTCCTTCGGGACCGTGCGGGGCTACCCGATGAACGGGACCGTAGCGCCCTATAAGACGACCCTCTACGGCCTGTTCGACCGGGCCCTGAGCTTTGACAATCGGGGCGAATTTGAACTGCCGCCCCGTTTCTGGGAACGGCGGGACCGCCTCGACCTCTCGACGCCGGTCAACTTTGTATGCACCTGCGACATCATCGGCGGGAACTCGGGCTCGCCGGTCCTGAACCGGAACGCCGAGGTCGTCGGCCTCATCTTCGACGGGAACATCGAGAGCCTGCCCGGCCGATTCATTTACGACGATACAAAGGCCCGGGCCGTCGCCGTTCATACGGCCTACATCATCGAGGCACTCCGGAAGCTCTACGACGCCAGCGCCCTGGCCGACGAAATCGAGGGCCGGCGATAGGGGAGGGGGCGATGATCGTATCGGTCACGCTGGACTTGGCCTTGGACAACGGGAGTACCTACGCCGGGGGCCTGGGCATCCTGGAGGGCGACAAGTTCTATGCGATGGCCGACCTCGGGGTGCCCTATACGGTCTTCACCCTGTACTACCGGCGGGGCTACGTGGCCCAACGGTATGAAGCGACGGCCCTGGCCCTGGAGCCGGAGGAGCAGGAGTCGGCCTTTCTGCAGAAACTCTGTCCGGAGCAGGACCTCACGATTTCTCTGAACGGGGAAGCCGTGCGGGTGCGGCCCCTGGCTTACTGTCACGGGACGGCCCGGGCGGTCTTCTTCGAGGCCGTCGCCCCCGAGTGGGCCACGGCCCTGACGGACCGGATCTACATCGAGCGGGACGAACGGGAGCGGTTCCTCAAGATGGCCCTGCTCGTGCGGGCTTCGTTCCAGTACATCCAGGACCGCTTCGGGTGGGACCGCATCCGATACGTCGATTTTCAGGAAAGCGGCCCGGCCCTGGGCATCCCGGCCGTCCCGCCCGAGAAGGCCGGGTTCGTCTTACATACGCCGGGGCCCTGGGGCCACCCGGTGTTCCCCCGGGATTGGGTCGTCACCGAATTTCGGGACTGGATCGAGGCCGGCCGCTGGCAGGCGCCTCTTTACGGGACCGACGTCGTTCATCTGACCGAACAGGCCCTGCGGCATGCCCGGCGGGTCTTCGCCGTCTCTCAGAAGCATCGGCACATCAGTGAGCAGACCTTTCCGGTCGCCCGCGGCCGTCTGCAGGCGGCGACGAACGGGATTTACCTGAAGCGCTGGCAACACCCGGACGTCGCCCTGGCCGTGGAATCGGGCGACTTCTCGGCCTTCGTAGCCGTGCGGGAACGCCTGCGGCGAGACGGCCTCCACTACTGGGGCCGGCCGGCGGACTTCCCGGGCCCCATCCTCCTGTGGGCCCGGCGGCTGACCCGCTACAAGCGGCCCTACTTCGTGACCCGCTTCATCGGACGGCACCCGGACCTGCCGGCCCTCTTCGTCCTGGGCGGACGGCCCCATCCCCACGACGAAGAGGGCATCCGGTACGCCGAGACCTTCTTGGACCTGGCTCGCCGGGACCCCCGGGTCGTCCTCGTCGAGAACTACAACCTGTCGTGGGCCCGCCGACTGATGGCCTGGTGCGACCTCCTGCTGTTCACGCCCTTCTCGGGCTGGGAGGCCTGCGGGACCAGCTTCATGAAGGCTGGCGTCAACGGCGTCCCGACGCTGTCTTCCCGGGACGGCGGGGCCCTCGAGATGATCCGCGCCGGCGAGAACGGCTGGTTCTTCGGGGAGGAGCGATTTGAGCTGATCGACATCTTCGGGGACCCTCGATGGCCGGCGATGGACGAGGCCGACTACGCCGACTTCGAGCGCCGGCTCCTCGAGATCGTCGACCTCTACCGGAAGGACCGCATGACCTTCTATCGCGTGGGCTTCCGGGCCGCCCAGACGTTCTCCCGCCAGGCCGACATCCGGCGCACCCTGCGGATTCTGTACGATTCCCTCGTCCCAGCGCCGGATGGGCCGGCCCCGTCTTCGTAAGGACGGGATGTGGCCGCCGTAGGGGACAGCGGCGCCGGGACGCTGGTCCCGCCACTACGTTGTCACGAACTCGACCCGCCCCCCGATGACTCCAGGACTTGCCCCGCCAGCCGGGCCAAGTCGTCGGCGACCTCGACGGCCAGGCCCTCGGCCGGCGCTTCGACGAGGATCCGCAGGACCGGCTCCGTGCCTGAATAGCGGACGAAAATCCGGCCCTGGCCGCTCAGCCGGTCCCGGGCTCGAGCGATGGCTTCTTGAAGGCCCGGCACCTGCTCGAGGGGGACCTTACGAGCCACGGGGACATTGCGCAAGACCTGGGGGTAGGGCCGGTACGAAGCCAGGACCTCTCGGACGAGGTCCGGCCGTTCGAGCCAGGCCGTCAGGTACAGGAGTGTCGTCAGGAGGCCGTCGCCCGTCGGGGACAACGACCGGCAGATGAGGTGCCCGGAGGGTTCGGCGCCCAGGAGTAAGCCGTTCTCCTCAATGGCCTGCAAGACGTACTTGTCCCCGACGGGGGTCCGGATGAGCTCGATGCCCCGCTCGGCCAGGAAGGCCTCCAGGGCCTGGTTCGCCATGACGGTCGAGACGACGGCCGGTCGGGTCGGACGCCAGCCCTGCTCTTGGGCGTACAGGGCCAGCACGGCCAGGAGGTGATGACCGTCGAGGACCCCATGCTCGGGCCAGACCAGGATCGCCCGGTCGGCGTCGCCGTCGTACGCGAACCCCAGGCTGTCCGGCAGGGCCGAGGTCCGCATATGCGCCAGGAGGGCCTCCGGATAGACGGCACCGGCCCGGTCGTTGATGTTCGTCCCGTCCGGTCGGTCGTGGATAGGGTACACGGACCAGCCCAGAGCCCGGAGGATGCGAGGATAGAGGGCATAGGCGGCCCCGTGGGCCAGGTCCAAGTAGAGCGGGGGTTTCCGCACGTCCGGCCGGGCGACCTGCGGGAAGGCCCGAGTCACATAGGCCTGATAGCGTCGGGCCGCTTCCTCTCCGTAGGACCGGACGTTCAGGACGTCCGGCGGGGGGACGTACGCCCGAAGACGGCCTTCCAAATAGTCTTCCACCTCGACGGGGACCTTCTTTCCGTCCGGACCGACCAGCTTGAGACCGTTGTCGGGGTACAGGTTGTGGGACGCCGTGACGATGGCCGCAAAACAGCCCCGGTCGGCCGCCAGCCAGATCGTCGCCGGCGTCGGGAAGACGCCGACGTCCAAGCACCGGCAACCGGCCGCCGACAGGCCCTCCATCAAGGCCCGGGCTAAGGGAGCGCCGCTCGAACGGGTGTCCCGGGCGACGAGGACGTCCACGTCCCGACCTTGCTGTTCACGCAAAATTTGGCCCCAGAAAAAGCCGATCGCCCGAAAGGGCGCCTCGGCGACGGGAAACTGAAAGCTCGTCCCCCGGAGTCCGTCTGTCCCGAACCAGACCGGCATGGCGGCCCCCACCTCGACCGGAAGGAGAAAGAGAGGGTTCGTAGCATAGTCCGACCGCCTCGTCCTGTCAAACGATGTGAACGCTGGTCGCTTACCCAGAGCCGTTTGGCCCGTGAGAATGGCGTCGGGACGGCCTTTTCCATCGCCCGGGAAGCACGATGTTTCAAAGTGATGAAGCGACGGAGTGGCGAAGTACCAAGGTGACGAGCCACGGCCTGGGCCGATAGGCCGATAGAGCCCTGGATGGGCCAAGCGCGGCTCCAGGTTTTTGACCCTCGGCCGAACTCCCGAATTTCCGAACTGCCGAATGGCCCTTGGCTTGAAAACGTCCACCCCGAAGGGTCGGAAAGGCTGAATCCATACGGGTTTTCACGAACCGAAGGACCCTGTTAGAGAACCGACCGTCATCCCGGTGTCGACCTCAGGAACAGGTCGGCAGATAGGCAGATGGGCAGTGGGGCGCCATTTGCCATCCGCCGTTCGCCATTCGCCGTGTCCTCACCGTTCCGTCACGCCGCCACTCCCGGGGCGTCTATCGACGGGCTTTTCGAATACATACGAGTCCTGTCGTGATGAACATGCTTTCAAACTTGGACGACCTCTGAGGCCGTCCCTTCAAATTCTTCCGGGTGGCATCCAGGGCACCCTGCTCGTCAATCAGTTGTTTGATAAAGCCCACCATACCGTAACTGTGATTGGGCCATGGGTGTTTCCAACGGGGGTCGTGGGGCGACCGGACCAGATCCGGCGGCGGTCCTTGGGATTCGTAAAGACTCAGGTCGAGGCTTTTCCCGTCCGGCCAATCGTCCCAGTAGCCTGTTCCCCAGTCCTCGATGGCGTAAAGGCCTCCAGGCTTCAGATGGTGGTCAAAGAGATGCCAGAAAGCCCGCTTCGTGTATTCGCCGATATGAGAGGCGTCGTCGATGATGATATCAAAGCCCTGGGGGGCCACCTGTCGGGCGACCCAAGAAAGGAACGCCGTGTCTGTCTGGTCGCCCTGAAAGAGGAAGACTCTTTCGGTCGGCGGAAAGTCTTGAGGAAGGCGCACGTCGAGCCCCACGATGATGCCCTGAGGAAAGTAGTCCCGCCATAGTAAAAGGGAGCCGCCCCGGTAGACTCCGATTTCCAGGAGGACGACAGGCCGGTCAACCCAAGGAGCCAAGAGAAGGTCGTAGACTTGAATGAGACCGTTGCGGACCTTATCCGTATCATACCGTTCCAAGGGGAGCTCCTGACTTCGCATGAGGGACCTCGGTCATGCTGTGTCCATTGGGGTGTCGGGTGCTGGGTGGCAGACCAGACTATGAGGACTGGGCAAACAAGGAGTCGCCATACTATCGGAGTGTAGCATCGTCGGCCCCTATTTGGCGATCGTTCTTCTCAGCCGGTAGAGAAGGTCAATCAGACGCTATTTTCCTAAGCCAAGGGGCTCTGTCAAGGGTGCATCCTACGACGATTCATCGCTACTCTGAGGATCCCCCCAGGACTCCTATTCGTCACTCCGTCCCTTTGAAAAATCGTACTTTCCGGGGGATGGGAAAGGTTGTTCCGACGCCATTCTCACGAACCGAACGGCTCTGCTATGGGTCTTTCCCGCTTCTGGTCTCAGACTTCCCCCAAATGTCAAATGGCGAATAGCAAACGGCGAATGGGAGATGGAATCATACTCCATTCGCCATTCGCCGTTCGCCTGAGGGATGGAGTGGCGGAGTGAAGAAAGGGATAAGCGGTCAGGCAAATCGGAGACTTCCCGTCGAGACGGCGTTTGGCTACAATAGCGCCTCACCTGCTTGCATCTTCATGGATCGACAGCCTTAGCTCCCCAGAGGACGGGACTGTGTCAGGACTGTGGGGATGGCTGATCTTCGGCGCCGTCGTCGTCTTCATGCTGGCGTTGGACCTGGGGGTCTTCCAGCGCCATGCCCACGTGATCTCGCTTCGGGAGGCCACCGTCTGGAGCGCCGTCTGGGTCTCTCTGGCGTTGGCTTTTGACGTGGGCGTCCTGTGGAAGCTGGGCGCCGTCCGGGCGATGGAGTTCCTGACGGGCTACCTGATCGAGGAATCCCTGAGTGTCGACAACCTGTTCGTCTTCCTGGTCATCTTTGCTTACTTTCACGTCCCGCTTCTCTATCAGCCGCGAGTCTTGAAGTGGGGTATCCTGGGCGCCCTCGTCATGCGGGCGGCCATGCTCTTTGGGGGCCTCGAACTGATCCGGCGGTTCCACTGGATGACTTACGTCTTCGGCGCCGTCCTGGTCTTCACGGGACTTCGGATCCTGGCCGGTGAAGAGGATCAGGTCGAGCCCGAGCGGAATCCCGTCCTGCGCCTGTTCCGACGGGCCTTCCCGGTGACGCCTCAGCTCCACGGGGAACACTTCTTCGTGAAGGTCGGAGGCCGCTGGCACGCCACGCCCCTGCTGGTCGCCCTCATCGCCGTCGAGACGACGGACCTGGTCTTCGCCCTCGACTCGATCCCGGCCGTCCTGGCCGTCACGCGGGACCCCTTCATCGTGTATACGTCCAACATCTTTGCCATCCTGGGCTTGCGGGCCCTCTTCTTCATGCTGAGCGGGATCTTGGGCCTGTTCGCCTACCTGCGATATGGGGTCGCCGTCATCCTGGCCTTCGTCGGCGTCAAGATGCTGATCGCCGGATACGTAAGGATCCCCATCAGCGTGTCCCTCGCCGTCGTCTTCGGCCTGCTGACCCTGTCGGTCCTGGCGTCCGTGTTCCTCAAGATACCCCCGGCCTTTGACGTCGTCCGGCCGGTGCTCCGGAATGCCCAGGCCTGCGCCCGATTCTGCCGGGACCTGATGGCCGACCCCCGGGTGCCCCGGCGGTCCCGATGGTTTCTGCGCTTGGCCCTGCTGTATGCGCTGTCGCCTGTCGACCTGATCCCGGACTTCATTCCTGTGGCGGGCCATCTGGACGACGTCGTCATCCTGTCCCTCTTGTTCTTCTTTGCCCTCCGGGCGATTCCCGACGGGGTCGTCCGGGAGGTCTGGCAGGCGACCCAGCGGGGTAGCGGCTGAGGCCGGCTTGGACCTTCGTCACGTCGTCGCTTTGGAATGGCGAGTAGCGAACGGCGAGGGGCGGATCGGGGATGGGCTGAGTCGGGGACCTATCCCGCGACCCCGCTTTAGCGAGCGGGGCTTGGATCCCACATCCCGTATCCGGCATGACAGGTGATTCATGCGGCTTCCTGACGTCATCCGCCGTCGACCGACGGTCGGCCTCCTGGCGGCGGCCCTCGTGTGGCGGGTCGGGGCGCTCTGGCTCCACCGCCGGTACCTGACGCCCTATTTCAACCTGGACAGTTGGGAATACGACCTGCTGGGCTATGTCTTCCAGGCCACGGGTCGCTTCCCGGCCCTGGGCCGGACGGTCGGGTACCCCTGGATCGTCGGGCTGTTGTACCGCTTGGCCCCGCTACCGGTCGTCGTCCAGGTCTTTCAGGTCCTGCTGGATACGCTGAATGTGTGGCTTCTACGGGTCACGGCGGCCCGGATGACCTCGCCTCGGCGGGCTTGGAGCGTGGCCTGGGTCTATGCCCTGAACCCCCTGACGCCCCTGTACGCCGGATGGCTCCTCACGGAGATTACCTTCATCACTTTCTGGATGCTGGGCCTCTGGCTCTGGCTGGAGGGCCTGCGGCGGACGTCCTGGAGGTGGGCCGTCCGGGCGGGCCTGGCCTTTGGAATCGCCACGCATATTCGGTCGATCCACCTGCCCGTACCCTTCGTATGGGGCCTGGCCTGGTGGGTCTTCCGCCGGTTCTCCCGCCGGGAGGCCGGCCGTGTGGCGGCGCTGTGGCTGGCCTACGGTCTCGTCCTGGGCCCGTGGTTCCTGCGGAATTACTGGCACACAGGCCGGTGGTTCTTCAGTAGCTGGATTCCGGCCCGACTGAGCTATTACGACGCCGTGATGGCCCGCCCAGGCCAGCACGACTTGGCGTACTGGCGGCGGGTCGTCCGAGAACAACAGGCTGGGGGCCTGTCGCCGACGCTGGGGTACCGGCTCCAGACGTGGGGATGGGTCCGCCGGTGCGGCGAGGCGCGAGAAGGCATTTCAGCCGACACTTGGCTAAATCGGCCGTCCCGGTTCGACCCCACGGTCCTGGCCCTACTGGAAAAGATGTTTTGGCCGAATCCGCCGGACCCTCGGGAGGCTGAAGTCCTTCAGCGGTTCGCCGTCCTGCGGTCCCCCTGGCTGTACCGGGACCCTCTCTGGCAAACGTACGATCAGAAGCCCGCCGGCCTGCGGGGTCTGATCATCGCCGTCGAACGGCCGGCTTACGTCGGGTGCCTCCAAGAGGTCGGCCGCCGGGTCCTCCGGGCCTACGGGCCCGGCTGGGTCGGGATGTTCGTGTGGAACACGGCGGCTACGTGGCTGGCCCCGGACCCGGCGTACCCGGTATGGCTCCGGCGTCTGCCGGCCTCGGGCCTTATCCGTCTCGTCGGTGCCCTGTTCTGGTACGGTCTGGTCGGGTGGTCCGTCGGGCAGGGTTTCCGGGACCGAGACGCCGTACGGGGGATCCTGGGCATCATCGCTTTTTACTTCTGCTTTGCGGCGACGCCCGGCATCGAGTTCGGCCGATTTCGCCTGCCGGCCGTCCCGGTCCTCTTGCTGGTTTCGGCAGGGCAGTCGGAAAAAGTGACGGGGGTGACGAAATGATGGAATGACCGAAGGGCTCGGTTAAGCCACACCCAGGCCCTCGTACAGGGTCATCAGGCGGAACCAGCCGGCCGGCGTCGCCCGGAGCCGCCCTCGGTCGAGTCGGAGCCAGCCCTGGCGGACGGCTTCTTGCAGGAAGACCCGCCAGCCGTCGTCGGACCCGTGATAGAGTCTCAGCCATCGGTCGGGGATTCCCCAGCGGGTGCGGAGTCCCAGCAGGATGCGTTCCCGCAGTCGCTCCCGGCGGTCCCGGAACGTGAAGGCCGGCGTCTCTCCCTGGAGGACCATCCGGCTGTAGTCCAACCAGGCGGCCGGATTTTGCCAGCGGTAGGGTCCCACGCAGGAGTGAGCCCCCATCCCGAGGCCGAGGTAGTCGTCCAGCCGCCAGTACGTCAGGTTGTGACGGGATTCAAACCCGGGTCGGGCCAGGTTCGAGACCTCGTAGAACCGATAGCCGGCCCGTCGGAATTGAACGTAAGCCCATCGCCAAGCCCGCTCGACCCACGCGTCGGATGGGGGTCGGACGGTCCCGGCCGCCACCCAGCGGCCCAGGGGCGTGGACTCGTGGACCTCTAAGATGTAGAGGGACACGTGCGGCGGGGCGTCCTGCAGGAGGCGTCGGACCGTGGACTGCCACCGGGTCCTCGTTTGCCCCGGGTAGCCGAGGATGAGGTCGGCGTTCCAGTTCCAAGTCCCGGCCCGCAGACGCTCGACGGCGCGCTCGATATGACGCCGACGGTGGACCCGGCCCATGGCCGCCAGCAGGTCGTCGTCGTAAGCCTGGATGCCCACGCTGATGCGGTTCACGCCCAGGTCTCGAAGGCCTTGGAGCTTGGAGGCCGTGACGGCCCAGGGGGTCGTCTCGACGGTGATTTCGGCGTCCTCGGCTATAAGCCAGGCCGACCGGAGGGCGTCCAGGACCTGTCCGATTTCGTCGGGATGGAGCACGCCGGGCGTGCCGCCCCCAAAGTAGACGCTCCGGACGACCCGGTCCGGCAGTCGGTCGGCCCATCGGCGGATTTCCTGGAGGAGGACTCGGACATAAAGCCGCCGCCAGGCCGGTTCGTAGCGGACCGTCACGAAGTCACAGTACACGCACCGGTCCACGCAGAAGGGAACGTGGACGTAAACGGCGAGGTCCATCGGGATGCGGGAATCCGGGAATTCGGGAGTTCGGCCATAGGGGCGTTCGGCCTCCCAGACTGCCGAATTCCCGAAGGGCCGGACCCTACTCCACGTGGTAGTTCGGCGTCTCCTTCGTGATGGTGACGTCGTGGACGTGGCTTTCCCGGTAGCCGGCCCACGTCACGCGGACGAAGCGGGTCTGGGTCTGGAGTTCGGCCAGGTTCGCACAGCCGCAGTAGCCCATGCCGGACCGGAGGCCCCCGACGAGCTGAGCCAGGACCTGGGCGACCGTCCCGCGGTAGGGAACGCGGCCCTCGACGCCCTCAGGGACGAGCTTGGCCGTATCCGGGGCCTCGTCCTGGCCGTAGCGGTCCCGGCCGAGGCCCTGGGCCAGGACGCCCAGGGAGCCCATCCCGCGATAGACCTTGTAGGAGCGGCCCTGGTAGAGGATGAGTTCGCCCGGGCTCTCGTCGGTCCCGGCCAGGAGGTTGCCCAGCATGACGGCGTCAGCCCCGGCGGCGATGGCCTTCGTGATGTCGCCCGAATAGCGAATCCCGCCGTCGGCGATGACGGGCACGCCGGCGTCCCGGGCGACCGAGGCGACCCGCAGGATGGCCGTGATCTGGGGCACGCCGACGCCCGTGACGACCCGGGTCGTACAGATGCTCCCCGGGCCGATGCCGACCTTCAGGCCGTCGGCGCCGTAGCGGATCAGGTCCCGGGCGGCCTCCTCGGTGGCGATGTTGCCGACGACGACGTCGACCTCCGGATGCCGGGACTTCAGATACCGGAGCGTGTCGATGACCCGTTGGCTGTGGCCGTGGGCCGTGTCGATGACCAGGAGGTCGACCTCCGCCTCGATGAGGGCGGCCGCCCGCTCGGGGGCGTCCTGGACGCCGATGGCCGCCGCCACCCGCAGGCGACCCTGGTCGTCCTTGACGGCCAGGGGGTACTGGGCCGTCTTCTTGATGTCCTTGGCCGTGATGAGGCCCCGCAGGCGGTTCTGGTCGTCCACGAGGGGGAGTTTCTCGATACGGTGGCGTTGGAGGATCGCCTGCGCCTCCTCCAGGGTGATCCCCTCGGGGGCCGTGATCAGCCGCTCCCGGGGCGTCATGACCTCCCGGACCGGCCTCGTCCGGACCGTCTCAAACTGCAGGTCCCGCGTCGTAACAAGGCCCACCAGGTACCCGTTGCGGACGACGGGGATTCCCGAGATCCCGTGCCGGGCCATCAGGTCCAGGGCCTGATGGACGGGGGCGTCGGGGTCGATCGTGATGGGCTCCCGGACGATCCAGCTCTCGTACCGCTTGACCCGCTGGACCTCCTGGACTTGCCGTTCAATCGTCATATTCCGGTGGATGACGCCGAGCCCGCCGTTCTGGGCCATCGCCACGGCCATGCGGGCCTCGGTGACCGTATCCATGGCGGCGCTGACGATGGGAATGTTCAAACGCAGACGGCGGGACACCCGCGTCGAGACGTCCGTCTCCTGGGGCATGACCCGGGAGAGTCGGGGCTCCAGAAACACGTCGTCAAACGTGAGACCCTCGATGATTTCCTTAACAAACGGCACGGCGGCCCTCTCCGCATCGACGGGGGATGCAGGAGTTGGGCAGATGGGCAGTCGGCAGATAGGCAGTCGGCAGATGGGCAGATAGGCAGATAGGCAGATGGGCAGATAGGCAGGTGGGCAGATGGGCAGATGGGGAAGTAGGATACCATTCGCTGTTCGCCGCTCGCCATTCGCCGTTCGCCCTTCCTTGAGGGCAATGGGAAAGGCTGATCGGACGCCATTCTCGCCCACCGAACGGCTGTGGTAAGGTAAACACCACCATGACTGGCGATTCTCTGAAGATGATGCCGGGGATGACGCCCGGCTCTCTCAGGATGACACCGGGATAACTCTCGGTTCCTGAGGTTGACACCGGCATGACGGCCGGCGTTGGGATAGGATGGACGCCGCCATGACTGGCGGCGTCCGGACAAGGGGATACCGGCATGACGGCCGGTGTTCCGAGGATAGACCCTATCTCCCTACCTGCCCATCTGCCGACCTGCCGACTGCCCATCTCTCTATCTCCCTTTCCATCAAATCAAAGGCGGGCTCGGACCGGAGTCCATGGCCGTCCGGAACATGGCCTGGGTCAGGATTTCGGAGACCTGCTGAATCTGCTCGATGGCTTCTTGGAGCTGACTCAAGTTCCCCGAATGGAGGGCCGACTGGACCTGCTGGAAGACGGCCTGGACGGTGCTCCGCTCGCTCTCGTCCAGATGATTCTCAAACTGAGAATAGACCTTCCGACTGTTCTCCAGCAAGTCGGCCAGCTCCTTTTTGTACTTCTCGACCTGTTGAGCCTGCTTGCGGCGCTCGGCCTCGTCGGCCGCTTGAAGGGCCAAGCGCTCGACCTCCCCGCGGGAGAGGCCGCTCGAGGGACGGACCCGGATGGACTGCTCCCGGCCCGTGGCGACGTCGACGGCCGAGACCTGCAGGATGCCGTTGGCATCGACCTCGAAGGTGACCTCGATCTGGGGAATCCCGGCGGGCGCCGGCATGATGTCCGTCAGCTCAAAGCGGGCCAGGGACCGGTTTTCGTAAGCCCGCTCGCTTTCGCCCTGCAGGACGTGGATCTCGACGACCCGCTGGTTGTCCTGGACGGTCGTGAAGATCTGGGAGTGCCGGGTCGGAATCGGCGTGTTCCGGGGAATCAGGGGGACGAACCGGCCGCCCCGGATCTCGACGCCCAGCGACATGGGGACGACGTCCAGGAGCGTGATCTCCCGGACCTCCCCGGCGAGGATGGCCGCCTGGATGGCCGCCCCGACGGCGACGACCTCGTCGGGGTTGATCTCCCGACTCGGGGCCGTCCCAAAGAATTGGGTCACGACCGCTTGAACCTTGGGCATCCGGGTCTGCCCCCCGACGAGGATGACCTTCGTGACGTCCTGGGGCTTCAGGCCGGCGTCCTGGAGAGCCCGCCGGCAGGGCTCCAGGGTCCGCTGGATGAGGTCCTCGACCATCGATTCGAACTGGGCCCGGGTCAAGGTCATCTGGAGGTGCTTGGGACCGGAAGCGTCGACGGCGATGAAGGGCAGGTGAATCCGGGTCTCCAGCTGATACGACAGTTCACATTTGGCCGCCTCGGCCGCCTCCTTGACCCGTTGCATGACCATCCGGTCCTGCCGGAGGTCGATTCCCGTCTCCCGGAGGAAGCTGTCGACCATCCACTGAATGATGCGCTGGTCGAAGTCCTCGCCGCCCAGGAAGGAGTCCCCGGCCGTCGCCAGGACCCGGAACTGGCCCCGGTCGTTTTCCAGGATCGTGATGTCGAAGGTGCCGCCGCCCAGGTCGTAGACGGCGATGAGCTCCCGGCGGTCCGTCTTGTCCAGGCCGTAGGCGAGGGCCGCCGCCGTCGGCTCGTTGAGGATGCGGCGGACCTCGAGGCCGGCGATCCGGCCGGCGTCCTTGGTCGCCTGCCGTTGAGCGTCGTCGAAGTAGGCCGGGACGGAGATGACGGCCTCGGTGACCGGGACGCCGAGGTAGTCCTCGGCGCACTCCTTCAGGTAGGCCAGGATGAAGGCGGAGATTTCCTCGGGGCTGTATTCCCGTTGCTGGGCCACGATGCGGATGTCGCCGTTGGGGGCCGGGACGATCTTGTAGGGCAGGATCGGAAGGGCCTGCTGGATGGGCGGGGACTGATACTTGCGGCCGATGAGACGCTTGACGGCAAAGACCGTGTTGGCCGGGTTCAAGAGGGCCTGGCGCTTGGCGATCTGGCCGACCAGGCGGTCGCCCCGCTCGGTGAAGGCCACGATGGAGGGCGTCGTCCGGGCGCCCTCTTTGTTGGGGATGACCTCGGCCCGGTCGTTCTGAAAGACGGCGACGCAACTGTTGGTCGTCCCCAGGTCGATGCCGATGATGGGTGCTCGCATCGTCCGGCCTCCGACGGCCGAAGGGCCTATTCGAATATATTAAACATTTCCCCCTGCCGTTCCAAGTAGGCTTGGGCCAGGGCGGCCACGTCGTCGGGACGGACCGTCTGGAGCGTCCACAGGCGAAACTGCTCGGCCGCCTGCTCGGCCAGCATCGGCAGGCCCGACAGGACCGCCTGGGCGCCGACCGCCCGGGCCTGCCGGAGGAGGCGGGTCTCCGGGGGATTGTAGACCAAGTCGTAGACGACCTTCCCGGCCAGCCAGGCGTCCGGAATGGGCGGCATCTGGTCGGTGTGGGGGGCCATCCCGAGGGGCGTCGTGTGGACGAGCAAGTCAAAGACCGTCGGGTCGACGGCGTCCCAGGGGACGGCCGTCCCGCCGAACCGTCGGGCCAGGGCCTCGGCCTTCTCATACGTGCGGTTCGTCACCCAGAAGGGGCACCCGGCCCGTCGGAGGGCGTAAGCCACGGCGTGGGCCGCCCCGCCGGCCCCCACGATCAGGGCCCGCCAGGAGCGGGCCCCAAACCGCCGGACGAGGGGCCGCCAGAAGCCGACCCAGTCCGTATTCGACCCCAGCCACCGGTCCTCCCGGTGGACGACCGTGTTGACGGCCCCGATAGACCGAGCCGCCTCATCGACGTCGTCGAGGTGCTGGAGAATCCCGATCTTATGGGGGATCGTCACGCTCAGGCCCCCGACGGGTAAAAAGCGGACCAGGGACCAGAAGGCCGTCAGGTCATCGACGGCAAAGGGGACGTAGTGCGCCGCCAGACCCGCTTCTTGAAACAGACGGTTGTGGATATAGGGCGACACCGAATGGGCGACCGGGTCGCCCAGGATGCCGTAAATCCGATGGTCCGGAGCCATCTCGGGATACCGGTAGACGTGCCACAGCTCTTCGACGGCGACCTGGCCCTCCGCCGTCGTCTGGACGGTGCCCCCGGGGGACGCATACGTCCAAAGCCCCCCAAACCAGGGCGTCAGGATGCGGAGCCAGGTCCCCCGCGGCCCCATGACGACCCATACCCCCTCCCGGCCTTCCGCCTGACAGGCCTCGACGATGTCCAAAAAGCGGACGATGTCGGCCCATCGGTCGAGCCGCAGGGCGATTTTGACGGCATCGTGGGGCTTCATGCGAAAGAGATCCCGCAAGCCTGGCCAGGGCGGCAGATGACCGTCGTACTGATGGTAGGACAAGAGGACTTTGAAGTAGCTCCGGAGCTCCGTGATCAAGGGCGGCCATACGTCGAACTCGATATCGACCCACTGGCCGAGGCGTCGCCGTCCGATCTGCCGCAAGACTTCAACCCGTTCGCTGTCGGTCCCGGCAAACTCCCCGCCCTGTCGGACGGGCCGGAAGGTCCAGAGGACGGGCCGGTCCCGTAGGAACTCCAGGTCCTCGACGGTCCAGTCTCGGAGCCAGTCCAGACGGACTTCCAGGAGGTCCACCCGACCCTCGTAAGCGTGGACCAGCCGTTGAAGTTCGCGGACGGACCGGGCCGGCAGACTCAAGCATATCCGGGGCGTCGTAAAGCGAAAATGCCAAGTCATTCTTTTGGGCGATTCGGCAGGTGGGCAGATAGGCAGGTCGGGTGGGGGGCGGTCGGAACGCCAAGGGCGTACCTATGGGTACGCCTTTACATAGAACACCGCCTGCCGACCCCATGTCAAGAATTCGAGGTCTTAGGCCGTCCCCGGCCAGCCGGAGGCCTGCGCTACACCACCTGCTAATCTTCAGCGGCGCTTGAGCCAAAACAGGAGATTCAAGAGAAGGGTCAGGAGTAGGCTGATCAAGAGGCTCGTCGCCAGGGGAAAGTATATCTCGACAGAGTCCTTCTTCCAGTGGAAGTCGCCCGGCAGACGCCCCAGAAAGCCCAGGCCCGGGAGCCGAGTCAGGGCCCAGAGGACCAAACCCAAGGCCACTAAAAGCAGACCCAACCCGATCAGGACCCGTGCGAGCCACGCCGTGGCATCACTCATGGCTCCCTCTCCAACCCATCTTCTGTCTCGTTTCAAAATTCCCTTTTGCCGTATCCAATCCTGAAATCCCAGCTTCTCGGCCCTCCCCTTCTGCCCGGGGCCCGAGACCGGGTCGGGGGATGACGTAACGGCGCGACGACGCCGACCCGTAGGCCGGCGAACGGCGAATGGCAGGTAGTCTGGAGTCCGTGGTTCTTATTCAACGCCGTCCCGCCTCACGACATCACCCCATCCCGTTGGAATGGCGGCCCCGCTCGAGCGAGCAGGCCGGGATGCACACCGCCGACTTGCCCTAAATCTCGACCGTCAGGCCTTCATAGGCCCCCGTCGTGTTCGGAAAGATCGACCGGGCCCGTTCGACCATGGCGTCGATCTGCTCATCGCTGTACTGGGGGTCGTAGTGAAAGAGGTAGAGATGGCGGACCTGGGCGGCCCGGGCGACCTCGGCGGCCATCTCACAGGTGCTATGACCGAAGCCCTGCACGGGATACAGCGACGCCGTGTAATCTTCCGGCATGTACTGGGAGTCGTGAATCAGGACATCCGCCCCCCGGGCAAATTGGATGACCCGCCGGTCGCCCCCGACGTAACCCTCCGTGTCGGTCACGTAAACGACGGTCCCATGACGGTATTCGATGCGGTACATGTAAACGCCCCCGTCGGGGTGACCCAGGGAGTGGCCGACCCACACCTTGAGAGGGGCATTCTGATAGAGGTGCCGCTCCCGGGTGGCATTGTAGACTTCCGGGTATAGCGAGCCCTCTTGGAAGACGATGACCTCGCTGGGCTTCACGCTTCGGACGACCCGCACCGACTGAAGGTCTTCCAGATTCACCGGGAAGTAGGGCGAGACCATCGCCCGGCGGAGGCCCTCCTCAAAGGGGAGCTCCAGGGTCTTCGGCCCGAAGAGGAAGCACGTCGTGGAGGGCAGAAAGATGGGCTTGAAGAAGGGCAGGCCCTGCGTGTGGTCGTAATGGGTATGACTGAACAGGATGGTCAGGACGATGGATTCGGGCGCCGCCGCCTCCCGCGATGAGGCGATATGCGCTTGGAACAGCTCGTCCCCCAAGGAGATGATGCCCGTCCCCGCGTCCAACAGGATCCGGTGCCCACCGGCTTGAACTTCCACACAAGACGTGTTCCCCCCGTACCGGACCGTACGCGGTCCCGGCACGGGATGGCTACCCCGAACACCCCGGAAGCGGACGACAATACCCGCCCTTCTGGCCATACGTGGGCCCCTCGGCTTTGGGCCTGCTATCTTACAAGCGCGGCCCGATGGCCGTCAAATATCGCACCCCGGCCAAGGCGACCCCCTCATGGACTTGTTAACCCACCAGGACGCAGAGAGCGCTGAAGTCGGTAGACGGGTCGTCGGGCGTAGGCTCGGCCATGCGCCGGTGAACTTTAAGGCGCCATTGGGCGAACTTCAGATGCTTCAGCGACTTTTGGGGGCAAATCGTCCCATAGTCCCTGGATCAGGGGGTCGATTTGACATAAAGTGTCGATTGGGGTATATATAGCGGGCTTCAAAAAGAAAAGGAGGAGGGGGTGGGATCGTGACCGGGAGGGGGAGTCACGATCCCATCGGGGCCCCAGGTGGCGCTTAATCACGGGGCTTGGCTGGGGTTTGGGGCAATAAGAGCGTTGGTCTTCTTATATATAGGTCTTTCCCCCCAGGTCGGCAAGGGGGTCCGACTACCGGTCCTCCCCCTCGCGGGGCCGGAACCTCGGCTTTCCCTGGGGTCGCAACACTTCCCGCTCGACCATCGGACGGTACGATTCCACCCGCCGCTCTTCGCTCTGCGGTAACTGCGGTCGGACCACGCTTGCAGGGCCATCGTCCGTCTTCGCCCATTCTAAAGGTACCGGCCGAATCGGCTGGCCGGCCAGCCGCTCGACCTCCCGGACGTCCGGGACCCGTCGCTCGACTCTTAGATTAGAGTCGCGCGGGAAGGCCGGGGTTCGAACGTACCGGGCCACGTTGTCCCGGGTGAATTCCTGGACCGAGACGAAGACCCACAGGTGGGCCGAAAGTCGGGGTCGGGCCGGTCCGGGCGTGGGTCCATAACCGTAAGGCCCCGGATAGGGCCCGTCGTCCTCGTAGTCGTCATCGTCATAATGGCCCTCGCCGGGCCAGGGCGGTGGGACGTTCCAACCGGGCGGCGGCAGGGGCGCCCATCCGATGTAGGTCCCGACGACGACCCACTGGACCCACGCCGGTCCCCACGTATAGTCCGGGACCCAGAGCCATCCGTAGACGGGATGGAACAGCCATCGGCCGTAGTGATAGACGATCCAGCCGAAGGGCTCATAGGAGACCCAGAACCAGCCGTATCGAGTCCAGATCCAGTGCCCGTACAGATAGGGCCGCCAGCCTGCCACGACCCAGGGTCGCCAGCAGTATCCGAAGGGCGGGACCGAGACCCACGTCCCGTAGTACTGCAGTTCCGCAAAGACGCCGACCGGCGAGGCGTAGACCCCACCGTAGGCATAAGCGCCGTAGCGCTTTTTGTGCGCATAGGCCGGGGCGCAGGCCACGCAAAAGGCCAGGACGACCACCGTGGCCGCTGTTCCCAGGCTTCTCCGACCGAACGTCTTCATCGCTCACCTCCGAAGCAGGTCTTGACATACTTGCAAGGCGCGTGCCAGAAAGGGGAAAGGGTGAGCGGGTGAGCCGAGGGGCAGGTTTTCATCCCAGCCCCGCTCGCCCGAGAGCGGGGTCCGGGGCGACTCGGCCGACGGAGATAGGAGAGGAGGCCGCTACCTGGCCAGGCATCGGCGTCGTCTTCGACAGAAACGACATCTGTCCCTGCGAGGGGACGTTCCCCTCTATACGCCACCGTCACCGGCAGGCTGTAGACCGCGCTTCCTACGCCCATCCACCCACCTGTCCAGGACGATGGCGCGTCACTCATCACCCGTCACGCCGATTCAGCCGACGACCACCCGAAGGCATCCAGCAGGCCCGTCAGACGGCGACGGGCGATATCGAATTCAGGCCATGCGACCCGAGGCGGCTCCCGGAGGTAGCGGGCCTTCCAGCGTAAAATCCGACGGATGCGGGCGGCCAGGGCCGGTTCGGCCCGATAGGCCACGTGGGCCCGGACTTCGGCCAGGGCCAAGTCGGCCGAGGTCAGGCCGTGGGCAAACAGGAGGCCGTCGGCCCCGGCCCGGAGGGCGAGCGAGGCGGCCTCGACGGGACTCCATCGGCGGGCGACGGCGTCCATCTGGAGGTCGTCGGTCAGGGCCAGACCTGAGTAGCGAAGCCGTCGGCGCAGGACCTCATAGACCCGGGCTGACAGAGAAGCCGGGACCCCCGGGTCCCAGGCGGGATACTCGGCGTGGGCGACCATCGTCATCGGGATCCAGCGGCGCATCGCCCGAAAGGGCCGAAGGTCCGTCGCCCACAGAGTCGCCTCATCGACCGGGACGACGGCCCGACCGACGTGGGTATCCTGCACGGCCCGGCCCAGACCGGGAAAGTGCTTCATGCAGAGGGCCACGCCCCGCCGGCGGTAGGCCCGAGCGATGAGTCGGGCCTGCCGGACGACGACCCGGGGGTCGGCGGCGATACAGCGTTCAAACCCATGCATCCAGCTATCCGACTGGCATAGGTCTAAGACCGGATACAGATTGACCCGAATGCCTAAATGGAAGAGACACTCGGCGACGAGCTCGTGGTAGCGTTCATGGGGGAAGCCGGGCACCTGACTCAGCCAGTGGGCCGACGGCAGGGTCGGCAGGATGCCCTGCAGACGCTGGACCCGGCCGCCCTCTTCGTCGACGGCGACCCACGGGGGCGGCGAACCGACCGTCCGGTAGACGTCCTCGATGAGCCGACCCAGTTGCTCCGGATGGCCAACGTTACGTCGGAACAGGATGATCCCGCCGGGCCGCACGTCCCGGAGGAATTCCCGCTCATACGGGGCCAGTTCAAGCCCCTCCAAGCCGACCCAGAAGAGCTGACCCAGGTACGTCCGCACGTCGATGCTCATGTTCGGTTTACCCGGCCTTAGGTCGACGGTCTGGAGCCCGGCCCCTGACGCCTAATCCCCAGACCCCAAAAGCTCTCGAGCCCGCTCCAGGACGGCCACGAGCATCGCCATCGTGAGGCGACCCGTCTGAGTATTCTGCCGGCTCGGATGATAGCTCATCAGGAGCACGCGGGCTTCGTCCAGGGGCCATTCGCCGCCGTGGCGAAATCGAATCCGGAGCGGCCTCGGCAGGGACCGCCACGCCGACCAGGCGGCCCAAAACCCCTGTGTGGCGACCTCCCCGAGCGTCAGGACGACCCGTACGCCAGTCAGGAGCTCCAGCTCCCGAATCAGGAAGGGCCGGCAGTTTCGGAGTTCGTCCGGTCGGGGTCGGTTGCCCGGCGGGGCGCACCGCACGACGGCCGTGATGTAAACGTCCCGCAGGACCAGGCCGTCGTCCCGGTGGAGAGAATACGGCTGATTCGCAAAGCCGGTCCGGTGGAGGGCGGCCATCAGGAAGTTGCCGGAGGCATCGCCCGTGAAGATGCGGCCGGTGCGGTTCCCGCCGTGGGCCGCCGGAGCAAGACCGACGACGAGGAGCCGAGCCCGGGGATCGCCCCAGCCGGGGACGGGGCGGGCCCAGTAGGTCTCATCCCGGTAGGCCCGCCGCTTGAGGCGACCGACGGACTCCCGGTACTCGACGAGCCGGGGACACCGCCGGCAGTCGATGACTTCCCGATACAGACGCTCCCAATCGTTCATCGCCGGCCGGGCAGGATGGGTCTCACGCCAGGATGCAGGATACAGGATGCATGATGCAAGATGCGGGATCGGCGGAAAGCCGTAGGGCCTATATCCATAGGTTCAATCTGTCCAGTTGCGTGACGGCGTGACGAGGCCGACCCGGCCGGTCCGCGGCTGGCGAATGGTCTGGAGCCTCCGTGGCCCTTATTCAACCCCGTACCGTTGAAATGGCGACCCCGCTCTGGCGAGCGGGGCTGGGATGCTACCGAATTCCCAAACTCCCGAACGGCTCCGGTTCTCTCCCGGGACCGGGGCCTCGTCCCCCGTTCCCATCCTGCATCTTGCATCCTGCATCTTGTATCTTGTATCTTGGCCCGTGGTCGTTTCTTGGACCCCGTCCCGTCGTCCCGCCGTCCTGTTCCCTTATCCAACGGACCTGGAGTTGCGTCGATGTCCCGAACGGTCTCTGCATGGCCCGTCCTCATCCCCTGGGTCCAGCTCGTCGTGCGTGACGGGGCTCGGGCCTTCTATGAACAGGGCCTCGGCTTCCACGTCCGGCCCCGGGACGGCGGCCTCGACCTCCTCCCCGAAGACGCCTCCGAGCCTATCCTCCGCCTGTGGGTCCGTCCCGACGCTCGGCCCAGACCGCCTCGCACGACCGGCCTTTTTCATGTAGCCGTCCGGCTTCCGGACCGAGCCGACCTGGCCCGTCTTTTCGTCCATCTGACGAACGTCGGCGTTGTCCTGGAAGGGGGCGCCGATCACGCCGTGACGGAGTCCCTCTACGTGCGAGACCCCGACGGCAACGGCCTGGAATTTTACGTCGACCGACCCGAGGACCGATGGCCCCGTCGGGGCGGCTCAGTCCTCATGACCGTCGATGCCCTGGACTGGGAAGACCTCCTGCGGTCGGCTTCCATCGACACGCCCTGGCGGATGCCAGCCGGGACGTCCATCGGTCACGTTCACCTCCAGGTGGCCGACTTGCGCCGGGCCGAGGCCTTCTACCGGGACTTGCTTGCGTTCGATGTGGCCCTCCGGTGGCCGTCGGCCCTCTTCTTCTCGGCCCATGGCTATCACCACTACGTGGCCGTCAACACGTGGGCCGGCGTCGGTGCGCCGCCGCCCCCGCCGGATGCCGTCGGCCTGGACCACTTCGCCCTGGTCCCACCCGACGGACAGCCGGTCTCGGCGCTCCTTCCGCGTCTGGAGGCGGCCGGCGTACCGGTCCTGTGGGTCGAGACGCCCGCCGGTCGCCGCCCGCAGGTCTCGGACCCCGACGGCCACCGCATCGTCCTCTTGGAGCCCCCAGCGTGAATGGAAAGATCACCACTGCGACGGGGCCCACCGGGTTTGCAGGGTTCTTCCGCAAGGCCGGCCCGCCCCTCACTGGCGGGCCGGCCAGACCGTGTACCGGGTCCGGGCCGGCGTGCAGTCCCCTCGACCTCGATCGCAGAGTCAGTACCGGCCGGCATAGACGATGGCATATCGCCGACCCTGGGGGTCCGTGTTGGCCGTGAAACCGCCGAAGGTCTGGGCCTTCGTCACGATATCGTTCATGGCATCCGAGGCCGTCGCCGTCGGATGTGTCGCCAAGTAGAGGGTAGCCGTTCCGGTACAGTGGGGGGTCGCCATCGACGTCCCCGACAGGGTCGTGTAGCCGCTCCGCAAGTACGTGCTCAGAATGCTCACGCCCGGGGCGGCCAGGTCTACGACGAACCCCCAGTTGGCCCAGGACGGCATCGTGTCCGTCGAGTCGGTCGCCGTGATCGTCAGGGCCTCCGTCACGTGAGCCGGTTCGAAGTTAGAAGCGTCGGCCCCGTCATTGCCGGCGGCGATACAATAGACGACGTTGTTTTGAATAGACGTGACGACCGCGTCATGGACTGTGGCGTTGTGACCGCTCCCGCCCAGGGACATGTTGGCGACCGCCGGCGACGTCGGATGTGACTGCTTCCACTGGGTCACCCAGTTGACCCCGGCGGCGACTGCGGACCATGTGCCCGAGCCGCCACAGCCAAGCACCCGAACGGCCCACAGCCGCGCACCCGGCGCTACCCCGACGACCCCGTATGTGTTGTCTAAGGCCGCCACCGTACCCGCCACGTGGGTACCGTGACCGTTGCAGTCCTTCCATGCGTCGGGGTTCTTGCTTGTAAAGTTGCGACCCCCGACGACATACAGGTCCGGATGGTCCGGCTGAATCCCCGTGTCGATGATAAACGCATCGACCCCGACTCGCTCATCGACGCCGTTGATATTTGCCGTCGGGCTGACGTCGGCATCGATCCGGTCGATGCCCCAGGGGAGCGTTTGCTCCACGGCATAAACGGGACCATCGTGCTCCACCAGACGCACGCGCGGGTCGTCGGCCAGCCGGAAGACGACGGCCTCAGGGCCCCGAACGGTGATAAAAGGCACAGGACCGTCACTCTGCAAGACGACTTCCAGGCCCATGCGTTCAGCCTGCTGACGGAACGCATGGATGTCGGCCGGGACCACATCCCGCTGGAGTTGCACGATAAACTGGTCCGGCAGGATGGGTTGCCCCGCTTGGGGCGGCACGAACTTGGGATGGGGCCGCTGGGGGGCCGACCCGACGAAGGACCCGCCAGCGAGACCCAGTGTCAGAAGCAGAATTGACAGGAGGACCCGAGATGCCCTCCCCCCGTAGATGCGGTGATGCATCGCCCTCCTCCATGGGGTTATGGTCGGTATGATGGCGTCGGGAAAAAGGGAAGAGGCCGAAGTCGCACGAGGCCGACTTCGTCATGCCCATTACTCTATCCTACGAGCCATTTCGGTGCAAGACCGATCGGGACTGATAACAGAGTCGTTCTGTTCGTGAGGATGGCGTCGGGACGGCCTTTTCCATCGCCCGGGAAGCACGATTTTTCAAGCATCCGGCAGATGGGTAGGTCGGCAGATAGGCAGATAGAAGCCGGGTGGGCAAGGATCAGCCCCAGAGCTTTTGGGACCATCTGCCCATCTGCCGAACTGCCTATCTGCCAAAGCTTGAAAAACCGTCCTTCCCGAAGGGTCGGAAAAGCCGAATCCATGCGGGTTTTCACCAACCGAACGGCTCTGATAAGAGGGCACCAAGTGCCCACCGTCATGCGGGCGTCTTCTGATGCGCCCATCGAGATGCAGGCGGATGGGCGAACCGGCCCCGCCGGTCCTGCGAACCGACCCGGGCCGCTTGCAATGATTTCCCTCATTTGCCAATATCAATACCGTACGGATAGGGAACGCCGGAGTGATAGCGAGCGCGGTCAAGGAGGCGCGGCCATGCGAAGGGGACTCATCCGTATCAGCATCGGCGGGGTCGGTCTCTGGCTGGCTTTGGGGACGAACGGCCTGGCCCGTCCGACCGAGGGCGCCTCGGCGCCCCCACCGGGGGTCGTGCGGGTCTTAGACGAGGCGGGTCAGCCCGTCCCTCAAGCCGCCGTGCGGCTGGTCCCCTGTGACCGGGACCGGGCATCGGCCCGAATCCTTCAGGGGACGACGGACGCCGAGGGCCGGGCCGAATTTTCGGACGCCTCCGGGCGGTATGACGTCCTGGCGTGGGACGAGACGCGGTCCCGGGTCGGCTTGCAGGAGTGTAGTTCCCTCAAGGCCGGGGTGACCTTAACGCTACGTCTCCAGAAGGCCGGTGTCATCGAGGGCGAGGTCGTCTCCGAGACGGGCGTCGCCCCGGCCGGGGGCGTCGTTCGGGCCTTCCACTTGAAGTTACGCGACCGATGGTCGGATGCCATGACGTACGACCGGGAGCCCCTCTTTGCATGGACGACCCCTCTCGACAGGGAGGGGCGATTCCGGGTCTCGGGCCTCCTGCCGGGCGCCTATCGGCTGATGGTCCACATGACGGGCTACACGGGCGTCCCCGGCACGGCGACGGTCGCGGCGGGTCAGACGGCCCGGGTCCGACTTCGGGTCATCCGGGGCGGTGCCCAATTGACCGTGCGGGCCGTCGACATGCAGGACCGACCGGTCCCGAACGCCCGTGTCTCTCTCTTACCCGCCGTAGCCGGGAATCCGTCTTCCCGACTATGGTCCATCCTCCGGGACCAGGTCCCGGTGACGGACGCCGAGGGCCAGGTGACGTTGTACGGCCTCCCATCGGGCGTAGACTTCCGACTCCTGGTGCGGGCGCCGGGTCGGGGCGTTCAGTTGACGGAGGCCCTCCGGCTGAGTTCCGGCGAGTCGGCCCGCCGTACCGTGCGGCTCGTCCCGGGCCATGAGATCGTCGGCGTGGCCGTCGACGAGGACGGGGACGTCTTACGGAACGTGCGGGCGACCGTCCGGCTTCTGGAAGGACCGGTTCAGTGGCGGCTCCCCCTCCTGACCGAATGGCAGGCGCCGGACGAAAAGGGTCGTTTCCGGGTCGGGCTGGTCCCGTCGGTGCCGGTCGAGGTCGTCTTCCAAGCGTCGGGGTACCGGTCCGTCCGGCAGGAACTTCGGCTGGCGGGGGCGGGGGAGCGGCACGACCTCGGGCGAGTCGTCTTCCGGCGGGGGGCGACCATCGAGGGCCGGGTCGTGGACGATACGGGCCGGCCGGTCCCCAACGCCCGGATCACGGCCACGCCCTTAGACGGCGTCCTTAGCATCGGGGCGCTTGAAATAGAGGCGACCTCGGGGTCCGACGGGACCTTCGTCATAGGCGGTCTCGAGGCGGATGTCCGCTATGAACTGCGGGCCAGCGCTACGGGATACGCCCAAGTCGGATGGGGCTCCGTGAGGGTCGCCGCCAATTCGAAGGGGGTCGTCCTTACTTTGGCCCGCCAGGCCCGCGTCCGGGGGCGGGTCGTCACGGCCGACAAGAAACCGATCCCCTTCTTTTACGTCCGGGCTTTTACGTCTCCGGAGGGCGTCCAGGCCTTTGTGGCATTTGGCGGTGCCGACGAACCCGTCTTCGACGTCCAGGGGTCGTTCGACCGGGAAGTGGCTCCGGGCGTCGTCTGGATTCAAATCGAGGCGCCCGATCACGGGGTCCGGGAACTCTCGGTGTCGGTCCGACCCGGTGAAAGCAAAGACCTGGGCGAGATCGTCGTGGACCGCGGGTGCCTCGTGCAGGTGCACGTGCGAGACGCTTCCGGCCAGCCCGTCCCGTTGGCGACTGTCGTCTCGGTGCGACGGACCGAGGGCCGGCTCTTCTCCCTCGGGGGCAGGGATTCGTGGAAGGTCACGGACGAGCGGGGCGACGTGCCCCTGGGCACCCTGATGCCGGGCCGCTACGAAGTCACCGTCAGCCATCCAGATTTTGCGATCGCGGTCCAACGGATAGAAGTCAGCCCGGCCTGTGAGGTCCAGCCGACGGAAATCGTCCTGAAGCCGGGCGGGCGGCTTCGGGTTTGCGTCTTGGGCGAACAAGAGGCGCCGGTCGCCGGGGCACTCGTCCGGGTCCTCTGGCAAAATCCGGAAGGTGGACTGGATTATTCTTTGCAGGCCATCCCGCTTCTGACGACAGACGCCTCCGGCTGTGTGACGACGCCCCTCTTAGCGGAGGGCGCCTATCGAGTGACGGCGGCGACCGAGGCGGAGCGGGGTTTCCAGCGGCCTGCCCCGGTCCAGGTCGAGGTCCGGGCCGGTGAACTCCGGGACGTCTTGCTCCGGGCGTGCGCCTTCCGACTGACGGGTCGGATACTTTACGGGACGACCCCCCTGACGACGGGCACTTTGAATATCGTGGCCCGGTCTCGGTCGGGGCAGTCCCCGGGAGCGCCTTCATGGGCTCGGGTTTCGCTGAAGGGAGATCCGACTTTTCAGGTTTGTACCCAGCCCGCCGATCGGTATCGCTTCTTTTACGAGAGTCTGGACGGGACTCAGGTCAATGGCGAGATTCAGGTCGGCGCTCCTGCTGAAGCTTCGGAAGCGTCGGTCGAGATCCGCCTGCCGCCGACTCGCATGGACGTGCAGGTCGTCCGGGCCGATACCGGCGCTCCCCTCGAAGGGGCCGGGGTCTCCATCCGGCCTTCGGCGGCTTCGGCGTCCGGGGTCGGCCTTTTCTGGGCCGCCTGCTCCACCCGTCCCGACGGGACCTGTTCGCTGATCGGCTTTTCGACCGGTCCGACGACTCTGACGGTCGTTCGGCCGGGATATGCCCGCTTCGAGCAGACCTGGGACGATCCCCAGGGGATCCCGCCGACCCTGCGGGTCGAGTTGACGACGGGCGGAACCCTGCGGGGCAAGATCCTGGACATGCAGGGCCGCCCCGTGCAGGGCGAGGTCCAGGTCTATGACGCCCGCCAGGGGTCGTACCTGCAATCCGGGGCGGGCATGGGAGAATATACGGTCTACGGCCTCCCGATGGGCGTGCCCTTAAACGTCGTCACCTCTGCCGACGGCTATGCGCCGAGCTTCGTCGAGGGCCTGACGGTGGCCCAGGAGACTGCCTTCGTGGACTTTCGGTTGAGCTTAGGCGCCCCGCTCCGGGTTCAGGTCATAGACGCCCAAGGGCGGCCCGTCGCTGGGGCTCGGGTGACCCTCCGTTCGCCGGGCGGTCTGGACCTGACTTACTTTTGCGGCCCCCGTGTTCAGACGGTCTTGACCGACGAACAAGGGTTCTTGGAATTCCGCCGGGTTCCGACGCAGGGGGGCATTATCGTCGAGGCCCAAAAGGAGGGCCGGCGGGGCCAAGCGTCGGTGGCTCCCGTCGAGGGCGTCCCCGCCGAAGTCCGGGTCATCCTACCGGAAAAGTAGGGTAGTAAGGAGGCGGAGTATGAAGGTAACCCCCCCCGCCTTGTCTGTCTGCCCAAGACGATTGCCGCTTCATGGAGCCGTAACCGCCGGTCCACTTATTGCCTTACTGCCCTATATTCGCCGGTCCGAGGGCGGGATCGTCCGCAGGAGGGCCCAGCCGACGACGTAAAACAGGACCAATCCCGGGATGCCGTAGCGGATGTGGCCGAAGACCTGGGTCATCGCCCCGACCAGGATGGGCCCCAGGATGGCCGCAAACTTGCTCGTGACGGCATAGAAACCGAAGAACTCGCCCGAGCTCTCCGGGGGGAACAGGCGGGCGTAGTACGAGCGGCTGAGGGCCTGGATCCCGCCCAAAATCCAGGCGATCCCGCCTGCCAGACCCCAGAAGGCCGCTTCTGTCCGGACGAAGAAAGCGCTCCCCGTCAGGACCGCCCACAGGCCCAACAGGACCTCCAGGACGTGAAACGTCGCGACCCGCCGGGTGGTCCATCCCCAGAAGAGAGCCCCCGGAAAAGCCAGAAACTGTACGACCAGGATGATGAGGATCAGGCGGGTCTGGGGGATGTCCAGGGCCTTCTGACCGAAGACGGCCGCCAGGGCGATCGTCGTCTCGACGGCGTCGTTGTATATCAGGTACGCCGCCAGGAATCGAAAGGCCGACCGATACGGCCGGAGGGCCCGAAAGGTCTGGTAGAGGCGGGCCCAGCCCTGCCGGAAGGCCTCGCCCAGGTGGAGGGGCCGAGCTGACCCGGCCTCGACCCGCCGCAGGCCCCAGCAGGCGACGGCCCCAAAGAGGCCCCACCAGAGGCCCGTGGCGACCAGCCCGTGGCGGACGGCCTGGACGGCCGGGATGTCCCACCACGCCGGGGCAATCCACAGCCAGGCCAGTACGCCGGCCAGGGCCAGACCGCCGCCGACGTAGCCGGCCGCAAAGCCCCAGCTCGACACCCGGTCGTAGTCCTTCGGCCCGACGACGTGGGGGAGCAGAGCGTTGTAGAACACCAACGAGCCTTCAAACCCGACGTTGCCGACGATGAAGGCTATCAGGAGGCCCCACCAGGCCGACGGGGACACGGTCCCCGTGGCGACGGTCGCCAGGACGCCGACGGCCGCAAAGGCCACGAGGGAGGCAAACCGGCGGCCGGCCTGGTCGGCGATGGCCCCCAGGACCGGCATCAGGAGGGCCATCAGGCCGACGGATACGCCGACCGTGTAAGCCCACAGGCTCTCGGCCGGCCATTCGAGACCCAAGAAGCGGACCCGCTCGGGTGCCACGCCGAGGAAGTACGTCGGCAGGACGGCCGTCAGCATGACGGTCGCAAAGGCCGAGTTGGCCCAGTCGTACAGGCACCAGTACCAGGCCGTCCGCATGAATCCCAGCCGCTTTGGACAGATGCAGGATATCGGGAGTTCGGCCATTCGGGAATTCGGCAAATGGGCAGGTCGGCCGATAGTGCTCCTTTGTCATCTTAGATTCTTTGGGAATCCGGACGTCCGGGAACCAGGGAAATTCGTCGTGAAGTCGCCGGACTCCCGAACGGCCGGGTTCCCGAATGGCCGAAACAGTTTAATTGACAAAGCAATAGGCCGTTCTCGTCCAAGCCCCGCTCGCCAGAGCGGGGTCATCATTCCAACGGGATGGCGGGACGGGGTTGAATGAGAGCCACGGACTCCAGACCATTCGCCGGTCGCGACCCGCCATTCCAAAGGGACGACGCCGACCCATATCCCTCGGTCCAGACGACGGCTTCTTTTTCAGACCCCATCTCGTCGTCCCGACATCCGGTGGTCACGAAGCGAGGCCTTTACAATCCCAGATACCACCGGATCAGCCACCGATGGTAGGCCTCGTAGGCGGTGTCGCCCCAGAACACGACGAGCCAGGCGGCCCCGCAGAGGAACGTCCCGAAGGGCACGGCGACCCGGCCGAGTGGGGTCGTCCGCTGGCGCCGCCAGAGGACCAAGCCCCCGAGGACGCCCGCCACCGAAGCTATCATCAGGACCATCAGGAGCCGTCCGGCCCCCAGGAAGGCCCCGATCATGGCCAGCAGTTTCACGTCTCCGAGGCCCATACCCTCTTCCCGCCGGACCAGCCAGTAGAGGCCGATCAGCCCCAGGGGGATCGTCACGCCCAGGCCGAACCCAAGCAGGCCTGATTCCCAGGTCACCAAGGCGTTCGGCCCCATCGTCAGGAGGCCGACGGCCGCGCCCGGGATCGTCAGTCCGTTCGGGAGGACCTGCCACTCCAGGTCGATGAAGAACAAGGCGATGCAGAGGCTCAGGAAGACGGCCAGGATAAGGAACGTTGGGCTCCAGCCCCAGCGGTCAAAGAGGCCGACATACGTAAGAGCCGTCCAGAGTTCGACCAGGAAGTACCGCACGCTGATGGGTCCCCGGCAGAAGGCACACCGGCCCCGGAGCCACAGCCAGGACAGGACCGGGATGTTGTAGTACCAAGGGATCGGGTGGGCGCACCGCGGGCATCGGGACCGGGGGAAGACGATGCTCTCGCCCCGCGGGATGCGGTAGATGCATACATTCAGGAAGCTCCCGACGGCGGCCCCCATGGCCCCCCAGTAAGCCCAGCCGGCCCACTTGGGTAGCAGAGGCTCCCACATACCCAACGTCCCCAATATCGGGGCTCGGGGCCCCGTCGTCCCCCCGCCCTCGCGTAGACCGTCCCTATCGCCGCACGGCCGCCGACGCTTCCGACCGTACCGGGGCGAGGACCTCGGCCGCCTCGACGGTCGGCGTCAGGCCCAGCCGCCGTTCGGCCGCCTGCAGGATGGCCAGGAGCATTTCCGTGTAACTCATGCCCTGCAAGGCCGCCATCTTGGCCAGATGGCCGTCCCAGCACCAGCCGGGATTCGGGTTGACCTCCAGGAGTTTGGGCCGTCCCTCGGCGTCCAGCCGCCAGTCAAATCGGGCGTAGTCCCGACAGCCGAGGCGTTGGAAGAGCTGGAGGCAGTCCTCGATGATGGCCTTCTCGACGTCGTCCGGCAGGTCCGCCGGGATCGACCGGAGCTTCCAGTACGGGGAGTCCGGGAGCCACTTGGCCTCATATCCGCAGATGGGCGGCAGGCCCGGCGGCAGGACCGAGTAGTCCTCCTCGGCGATGGGCAAGACGATGTAGTCGTCCGGGGGATTCCCGATGATGCCGACCGTCAGGTCCTTGCCCGTCAGGAACTCCTCGACGAGGATGGGCTTCTCGTAGCCGAACTTCGTCCGGATTTCCTCGATGGCCGCCGACAGCTCCTCGATGGTCGAGCAGACCGACCGGACCGTGATGCCAAAGCTACTGTCCCCGAAGTTGGGCTTCACGATGACCGGAAAGCTCATCGGGAGCTCGAAGGTCGTGTCCTCCGGACGGATGAAGATGGCTTCCGGGACGGGGATGCCCATTTCCTTGGCGACGCCCCGGACGAGCGACTTG
The DNA here is from genome assembly GCA_002898535.1 of bacterium HR11. Taxonomy (NCBI): domain Bacteria; species bacterium HR11. The sequence goes on along the minus strand of BEHN01000002.1, from coordinate 235,817 downwards.
TCGTAGCAGTAGGCCAAGCACTGGGGGCCCGCTCCCGTATAGGGGATGCCCAGGATCTCCAAGAGGGCCGGGACGTGGAGCTCACGGGCGTAATCGTTCCCGAAACCCTCGTCGCAGAGGTTAAATACAAAGTCGATCTTCCCCTTCAGGCGGGTCAGGTGCTCGACCAGCCGGTCGTGGTCGTCCAAGTAGATGAACCGGTAGCCCGAGAGGCTCCGGAGGGCGTCCTTGAGCTGGTCGATCGTGTAGAGGTCGTCCTCGTCGAAGCGGTGCCCCGGCTTGAGGGGGTCCGGCTTCCGGGGATCGCCGAGGACGACGGCGACGGAGCGGACGGCCGGTTGGGGCTTGTGGCGAACCGGCGACCAGGCCTTCTTGACGACGGCCGTGACGATGATCCGGCGGGCCATCATGCCCAGGTCTTGATTCCGCTGGGACTCGGGCGTCAGGGTCCCCGGAAACTCGATGTCGCTGAAGCCGGCCTCGGCCAGCAGGGACCGCAGGCGCTCCCGATTGTAGAGGCGCTCGGCGTAAAACTGGTCGACGATGACGCCCTTCCGGACGTGGGTCACGACCTCCCGCGTGATGAGGCGCTCTCCGTCCGACGAGAGGCTCCGTTCCCGACAGACGAAGTAGTTGCGGTCGATCCACTCCCACGAACGGGGCTCGAAGTTCTGCCGCAGGTAGTCGCCGTCGGCCACGTCGATGAGGACGCGGCCCCAGGGCTTCAGGACGCGGAAGATCTCCCGCAGGACCTGGAGGTCGTCCTGGAGGGTCTCGAAGTAGCCGAAGCTGTTGCCCAGCAGGAGGACCACGTCGAAGGTGTCGGGTCCGTACGGGAGCTTGCGGGCGTCGCCCTCCCGGAAGCGGACCGGCAGGCCCTCCTTCCGGGCGGCCGCCTTCGCCCGCTGGATGAGGTAGTGGGACCGGTCCAGGCTGTCGATGGAGCGGAAGCCCCGACGGGCCAGCTCCAGGCTGTGCCGGCCCTGGCCGCAACAGAGGTCGAGGATGCGGTCGTCGGGCTGGAGCTGGAGGACCCGGATGATGTAGTCGACTTCTTGGGCCGTGATGGTAGGGTCGTCGATGACGTCGGCGTCCGTCTTGAGATAGATGGAATTGAAGATGCGGCGCCACCAGTCGGGGCGCACGTGTTGCTCCAGGTTGTGGACCGGCCCCAGGGTCCGGGGCCGCAGGGTCATCCACCGCTTGCGCTGGGGCGGTTTGGCGTCCTCGTTGTTTGTCTTGGTCATAGCCATCCCCTCCGCTTGAAGTAGTAGAGCATCCCGCCGGCGATCAGGGCCATCCCGGCCAGGACGGCCGGGTAGCCGTACCGCCAGTTCAGCTCCGGCATGTTCCAGGGGCTGACCTGCGTATTAAAGTTCATGCCGTAGACCCCGACGATGAACGTCAGGGGAATGAAGATCGTGGCGATGACCGTCAGGACCTTCATGACCTGATTGATCTGGTTGCTGACGCTGGAGAGGTACACGTCGACCATGTCGGCCAGCATTTCCCGGTACGTCTCTAAGATGTCGATGGCCTGCACGGCATGGTCGTAAACGTCCCGCAGGTAGACCCGGGTCTCGGCGTGAATCGCCTGATTGCCGATGCGGTCCATCATCCCGAGGACGACCTCCCGGGTCGGCCACAACGTCCGGCGCATGAACAGGAGTTCCCGCTTCAGGGCGTGCAGGCGGGGCAGGAGCCCCGGCGACGGGTGCAGGACCAGCTCGTCCTGTAGGTCCTCGACCGTCTCGCCGACGGCTTCCAGTAGTGGAAAGTAGTGGTCCACGATCGTATCCAGCAGGGCATAGGCCAGGTAGTCAGCGCCCATCTGACGGATCCGCCCATGGCCGGACCGAATCCGCTCGCGGATGGGATCGAAGGCATCACCCGGCTTGCCTTCCTGAACGGTTACCACATAGTTAGACCCCAGGACGATGTTGATCTGTTCGGCCTCCAGATGAAAGTCGGTGGCGTCCTCCCGATGGCGAAAGAGGTACTGCACGATGAAGACGTAGTGCTCGTAGTCCTCGATCTTGGGCCGCTGGCCCGTGTGGAGGATGTCTTCCAGGGTGAGGGGATGGATCGAGAAGGCTTGGCCGAGCTCCTCCAGGACCGTCCGGTCGAGGCCCTCGACGTTGAGCCAGAGGACGCCCCGCCGGGACAAATAGGGCAGGACGTCGGCGACCCGGGCCGGTGTGAACTCTTCAAAGGCCTCGCCGTGGTAGTAAAGGGCCGCCAGGCTCACCGGGCGGGCCGGCGCTTCCGCCGGGATCGTCAGCAAACCAGGGGACGTACCGGGCGGTGCGTAGCGTTTAAAGAAGCGGGGCATGGGGGATCCTCTATGTAGGCTGAGACTGTCGAGGTAAAAAGGTCCGATGGGGGAAATCCACGCTCGGGTCCTCTCGGCCTCGTCGAGGGAGACGCATGGGGAAAGCGATCAGCAGATCCCTCGGAACCCAGACACAAGAAAAACCTCTCTTGTTCCTTTTCGCGAGCGTCCAGCCGCCCCGCGGACCCGTCCAGCGCCCCGCTTGCCGAAACGCTTCAGGACCGTATGGCTCTTCAGAGACGTCGCTCCGCATCGCTCCACAGCATCGTCCGATGATGGATGAAAAATATAGAGCCCACCTCCGCCCCTGTCAACTGAATGTCTCACGAGCGGTCCGCCGACCGACGGGTCGAGCGGCGCAGAAGCTTCGCACGGTCTGCCGCCGTGTCGATGTCGATGGCGCCCCAGGGAAAGGAGACCTGGACGGCTCGGTCCAGATACTTGGCGATCACCGACTTCGCCCCGCGGTCGCCCTGCAGGGCCTGTAGCTCGGGGAACAGCGACCGGTCGAAGAGGGCCGGCACGCCGAACGTGCCGCCGTATGCGCAGGCCACGACCGGCGCGCCCGTGCGCCGGTAGGCCGCCTGGATCCGTCGCAGGAGAGCCGCCGACACGTAGGGCTGGTCGCAAGCCATCAGCAAGGCGCCGGCGACGGAGGGGTCCGCCTCGACGAGAGCCGTCAGGCCAGTGCGGATGGATGTGCTCATCCCCCCCGGCCATTGAGGGTTCTCGACCCACCGAACACCCGGCGGGAGGACGACGGTCTGTCGAATGCGGTCCGCATGAGCCCCGACCACGACGACGACGGGCCGGAAGCCGGCCGTCACGGCGGCGTAAATCACATGCTCCAAGAGGCGCCGGTGCCGGAACCGGATCAACTGCTTAGGGGTCCCCAAGCGGGTCGAGGCCCCGGCCGCCAAGACGACCGCCCCGATAGGCCTCTTACGCATAGCCGTTCGGTTCGTGAAAGTGGCGTCGGGTCGGCTATGAGCCGTAAGCGAAGGGGTCTATCGGCCGGCCTGCCCAACGGCCGAACCCCGAAGGGCCGAATCATTAGGTCAGCGTGAATTGGAGCCCGCCGTCAGGACCTGAGCCGGCACGACGCCGTAAGACTCCAGGATGCCGTGCAAGAACTGCTGGCAGCGCTGGACATACGGCGTGGACGAAGCTTCGGCAGAATGCAACGGTGTCGGGGCCGTCAGAACCGCCGCCAGGGGCACGGCCGTCAGACGATGCTCCGTGTCCGACTGCCAGATGAAGAAGCCGGCCAGGGGCGCCCATACCACGGCCACGTCGATCTTCCGGTCCAAGACGTCCGTCACGATTTGCCCCATGGGGCCTTCCGACAGCGAGTAGGTCACGACGTTGGAGGCCCCGGCCTTCTTCAAGAGGTCCACGACGGGCGTATCGGCGTTCACGCCGACCCGAAGTTTCGAAAGCGCCGGGTCTTCCAGGGACTGGACAGGCTTCGTCACGTCGTCCCGATACAGGATCACGTAAGTCGAGGCGTAGTCGGGAAAAGCCTGCAGGGTCTGGCGAATCATATTTTGATTGATGGCGACCAACCGGCAAGCCTTTTCTTGTTCCTGGGCCTCGGCTTCTGGATTCGGGGCCGTCGTCGCCGCTGTCGGTGTGCCGATGACGTTTTCTTCACAATGGTTGATCGTCCGCACCCAGGCGATGATTTTCCAGACTTGGTCGTCGGTCAGGACGTCGCCAAACCCGCGGGGCATCGTCTGCTCGGGGATTTGGCCCTTGATCAGGCGGAACAGCGTGGCGTCGTCCCATCCGAAACGCCAGACGCAGTCGATCAGGGACCAGCCCATACCGCCTCCGCCGCCGGCACCGTGGCACCCCGGACAACCCATCTTTTGGAAGATCTGATACCCTTCCTTGGCGGCTTCGGCATTGCCGGCATAGGGATTCTGCGGCGGGTTCTGGGCTCCCAGCAGGCCGTGGCCGACCACGACGCCGGCGATCAGGAGTCCGACCCACCCGTAGATCCGGTGTCCCTGCCACATCGGAGGCCTCCATTTGGGAGAGTGACGATGGGACGGAGCGACGCAGGCCCTCTACGGCGCAGGGTCATGGCTCATAGCTTAAGAGTGGCCTGAAAAGTGGGTGGAAACGACCCTACCGGCGGTGAGCCATGCGTCACGTCGTCACGTCGTCACTCCGCCACTTCCCATCATCCCGGATGCTTGTGGCCTTCCTTCGGCGGGGCGGGCTTTTCCCGGACCGGCTGAATTTCCAAGAGGGGGACGCCATAGTCCTCCAGGATGGCCCGGATTTCCGCCGCTTTGGCCGTCAGAATTTCCTCCAGTCGAGCCTTTAACGCCTTATTTCCCTTACGCACGCCCATCGACATGTTAAAGGCCATCGGGATCCGGGGATTCTCGTCCGGGACCGGGACGATCCGCAGGGGCGCTCCCTTCTTCTTGGCAAAGTACCCGGCGATAGGCCCCCACACGACGGCCACATCGACCTTCCCGGCCAGCAGGTCCTCGATGAGCTTACCCGGATAGTCCTCTGGATGAAATTGAGGGTCGTAGGAAAGGGGATAGGCCGTGACGTTTTCGACAATCCCATGCTCGGCCAGCAAGACGTGAGGCGGCGTATTGAGATGCACGCCGACCCGGACCTTCTGGAGGACGGGGTCCTGGAGGCCGGAAGAGACCTGCAACTCGCTGTCGGCCTTGGATACCAGGACATACGTCGTCCGGTAATACGGCCGGGTCGTCAGGACGAGTTCCCATTCCGTCGGGACGTTGATGAGAACGTCGCACTTGCCTTCTTCCAACGTACGCCGGACCAGACCCCGTTGATAAGGCCACCAGTAGTACTCAAGCCGGGCACCCATCGCTTGGGCGACGACCTCGGCGATTTTGTTCTCGAAGCCCTGCCGATTCTGGTCTGAAAAGGGCAAGTCGGCCGGGTCGGCACAGACCCGCAGGACGTTCTCTGTCGGCGGCGTCGCCTCCTGGGCCCCCAGGCTACCCAGGGTCAAAAGGAGGCCGACACCGACGCATCCAATGATTTCCTGAATGATCTTTCGTAAATGAATCATCTTAACATCCCCAAAACGTTCAACCTGTATAGTATATGATATCAATACCAGCCATCCGCCAGCGTGTTCTCTCCATTCACCATTCCCGATCCCCTTGCATCCTGATATGGACCCCCACTCTGGTGAGCGGGGCTGGGATCTTGCCTCGCTTTCTCCGGCGGGGTCCACGGTCAGGGTGGGGGATGGATAAAGCTCCCCGCCCCGTCGAGAGACGGGACGGGGAGCGACGATTTCAGAGGGTTACCGTATCTTACTCGAGGGCGAACACGTAGAGCATGCCGCCCAGTGTCGTGGCCTTATCCAAGCCCGACTGGTAGGCCGCCCCGACGGCACCCAGGGCGCCGAAGGGGTCGTCCGGCGGCAGACCCGCCGCCACCGGCAGGCCGAACCACCCACCGACGCCCGAGTAGGTCGCGATGTACTGCTTGCCGTCCGGACCCAGGAAGGTCATCGGTGCCGCGATGATGCCCGAGCCGACCTTGTGCTGCCACAGGACCTTGCCGGACTTGGCGTCCACGGCCTTGAACCAACCGTCCATCGTCCCGTAGAAGACGAGGCCGCCGCCCGTCGCCAAGACGCCGCTCCAGGCCGGGAACTTCTCCCGGATCTCCCAGACACGCTTGCCGGTCGTGGCGTCCCAGGCGATCAGGGCGCCCCAGTAGTCGTCCTTGCCCTCATGGCCCGGGAACATCAGGACGTTGGCCCCGACGTAAGGCGCCCCGGCCGTGAACTTGACCTCGACGCCCTCGTAGTTCATGCACATGTTGTTGGTCGGGACATAGAACAGGCCCGTCTGGGGCGAGTAGGCCGCGGGTTGTTGGTCCTTGCCGCCCATGGCGCAGGGGCAGATGTTCTTGGTGTCCACGCCCTGCTTCGTCCGCTTCTCGGGGACCTCGATGGGACGGCCCGTCTTCTTGTCGACGCCCTTCGCCCAGTTCACGTACACGAACGGCTCGGCCACATAGAGCGTCCCGGTGGCCCGGTCCAGCGTGTAGGCAAACCCGTTCCGGTCGAAGTGGACGAGGGCCTTCACCTTCTTGCCGCCGATGGTCAGGTCGACCAAGATGTTCTCGTTGACGCCGTCGTAGTCCCAGGCGTCCCAGGGCGTCATCTGGTAGGCCCACCGACCCCGGCCCGTGTCGGGGTTCCGGGCCCAAATGGACGTCGACCACTTGTTGTCGCACTCGCCCTTCTTGGGGTCCCGACCCGCCGGGCACCGCTGGGTCGGGTTCCACGTCCCGGGATTCGAGGTCCCGTAATAGTAGAGGTTCAGGTCGGGGTCATAGGACAGCCAGCCCCATTGGGTGGCGCCGCCGATCTTCCACTCTTCACCGGCCCACGTCCGGGTCCCCTCGCCGAAGCGGCCGTAGTGGGGGTTCTCCTTGTTAAAGTCGGGGTCCAGCAAGAGGTCTTCGTCGGGACCCGTGTTGTACGCCAGCCATACCCGCTTGCCCGTGTTGATGTCGTAAGCGGCGACCCGTCCCCGCACGGCGAACTCACCGCCGGAGATGCCGACGAGGACCTTGTCATGGACGACGATGGGGGGCATCGTGATGGTTTCCCCTCGGGCCGGGTCGGCGTGCTTGGTCTTCCAAACCTCCTTGCCCGTGTTGGCGTCCAGGGCGATGACCTGCCCGTCCAGGGTGTTCAGGAAGATCTTGCCGTTGGCGTACGCCAGGCCGCGATTGACCAGGTCACAGCACGCCACGGGGACGGCCCGTTCGTCCTGCTTGGGGGTGTACTTCCACTTGAGGGCGTAAGGCTTCTTGGTCAGGTCCAGGGCGTACACGTGGTTCGGGTAAGCCGAGTGGACGTACATCGTCGTGCCGACCACCAGGGGCGACCCCTCGTGGCCCCGCAGGGCCCCCGTCGAGAACGTCCACGCCACCTTGAGCCGGGACACGTTCTGGGTGTTGATCTGGTTTAATTCACTGTAGCCCGTGGCCCAGTAGTTTTTCCGTTGCATCGGCCACTGGCCAGGGTCCTTGCCCAGGCGGAGGACCTCCTCGTTGGGGTAAGCCACGAAGGGCACCAGGACCAGCCCGAAGGCCAGCCAGGGTAAAACCCATTTGCTCCGCATAGTTCCCCTCCAAGGATAAGTGCGGAGGGACATACCCAGGAGGAGGGAAGAAAGGACAAGTCGTCTCGGACGTTCTTTTTTCGTCGAGAGGGAACGTCAAGATTGCAGATTGCGGATTAGAAGTCGGGATGAGGGCCTTACCTTGTTCTCTTCTCCGGGGAAGGGATGGAAGGGAAGGACTCGAGGACAGATAGGCGGGTAGGACCTGGTCGGTCGGCGGCCGATGCAAGTCGGACAAGCAAACACACCAAGGGGTATGGTGCCGCATTGCACCCTTCCAGGCTTCTTTGCAAGGGCGGCGGGCACCGCCCCAGCCCCCTTATGTCATCCCTCATTATAGGAGAACCCCGAACCCTTTGTCAATTTGGGACCTATCACCCGCTGGGGCTTTAGGGGTCTCTCAAGCGCCGGGACGTCGGGACGACGTAACGACGGGCCGACGCCGACCCGACCAATCAGCGAACGGGGAATAGCGAATGGCGAACAGCGAATGGGTGTTAGGTACTGGCCGATTAACACAGCAGTAGTCTGTAGTCCGTGGGCTGTCTCGCGACGCCGCTCTGGCGGGCGGGGCTTGGATCTCCATTCCTCAATTTCTATCCCCCATCTTTATCCTTGTATCCTGGTCTGAGGTCCCTCCCCGGGACCCGATGTGGAGATGAGTTTCAGTCCTTTCCCGGGGTCACGTCCGTGGAGACCAGAATCTTGCGCTGGCCCTGATGGTCCGGCGGAGACAGGACGCCGTTGTGCTCCATGATCTCGATGAGGCGGGCCGCCCGGTTGTAGCCGATGCGCATGGCCCGCTGGAGGTACGAGATGGACGTCTTCCCCGTCCGGAGCACGATCTGAACGGCCTCGTCGTAGAGGGGGTCGTTCCAGTCCTCGTCGCCTCCGTTGGAGCCTGCGGGGCTCATCTCCAGGACCCGCTCGAACTGGGTCGTCGAGTACTGGGGTTCGCCCTGCTGTTGCCAGAAGCGGACGACCTTTTCGATCTCGGCCTCGGAGACGTAGGCCCCGTGGAGGCGGACCATGCGATAGCTCTCAGGTGGGACGAACAGCATGTCGCCCCGGCCCAGCAAGCGTTCGGCCCCGGCCCGGTCGAGAATCGTGCGAGAGTCGGCCGACGAGGCGACCCGGAAGGCGATGCGGCACGGGAAGTTCGCCTTGATGACGCCCGTGATGACATCGACCGAGGGCCGCTGGGTCGCCAGGATGAGGTGGATGCCGACGGCGCGGGCCATCTGGGAAAGCCGCTGGATGGAGTCCTCGACCTCCCGGGAGGAGACGGCCATGAGGTCGGCAAATTCGTCGATGACGACGATGTAAAAGGGCAGGGGACTCGGGCGCTCGATGCCCAGGCGTTGAGCCAGCCGCCGGCCCCGCTGGGTCTGGACCATCTGGTTGTATTGTAAAAGGTTCCGCACGTTGAAGAGGGCCAGCTGGCGTTGGCGTTCTTCCATCTCCCGGGTCAGCCACTTGAGGGCGGCCGAGGCCTTTTGGGCGTCCGTGATGACGGGCGTCAGCAGGTGGGGAATCCCGTTGTACAGCTTGAGTTCGACGTGCTTGGGGTCGATCAAAACGAGACGGACCTCGTCAGGCGTGTGCTTGAGGAGGAGGCTGACGATGATGCAGTTGAGGGCCACGCTCTTGCCCGATCCCGTCGCCCCGGCGATCAGCAGGTGGGGCATCTTCAAGAGGGAGGTCACGTAGGGCTCGCCGTGGACCGTCTGGCCGAGGGCGATCGTCATCGGCATCCGGCTATGCAGGAAGATCTCCGACTCGACGACTTCCCGGAGGGCGATGACCGACCGCTGGCGGTTGGGGACCTCGATGCCGATGGCCGACTCGTGGACGATCCGGTCGATCCGGACCGACTCGGTCCCCAGGGCCAAGGCCAGGTCCTCGGCCAAGCCCTGGATGCGGCTAATCTTGACGCCGGGGGCCGGTCGGAACTCGAAGGTCGTCACGACGGGTCCCGAGAGGGCCCGGGTAATTTCGCCCTCGATGTCGAACTCGGCCAGCTTGGCCTGGATGACCCGGGCCGTTTCGGCCAGCTCTTTCGGAGAGGGGCCTTCGTGGGTCTCCGCAGGGACCAGCATCTGGTAGGGCGGCAGGACGTAGCCCTCGGCGCTCTGACCCTGGCGGGCCTGCTCGTACCACCGGCGGGCTTCTGTCTCCAGCTCGTCGATTTCCTCGCCGCCCGAGGATACCGGGACCGGTTCCGGTTTCTCGACCGCAGGCTTCCGCCGCCAAGTCCGGTCCGTTTGCAAAATCGGTCGCTTCTTCTCGACGATTTCGACCGGCGGCACGTCCTCCCGGGTGACCTCGATGGGGGTCTCCGGCGATGCGACAGGGGTCGGCGTCGTCGGGGCGGGGGCCTCTCGCGTCGGGGTCGCCGCCCCCGGCCGCTCGACCGGTCGGTGGAGCCGTTCTAAGGCCTTCCGCTGGCGGTACCCCTGGTAGGCCGTCCAGAGGAGTTGGCCCCGCAGGTAGGCCCACTGCCCGAGTCGGCGCAGGCCCGTCCAAGGTGGCCAGGCCGTCACCAAGGCCAGGCCGATCAAGGTCCCGAGGGCACCGGCCACCGTGGCCCCCCACCGGCCGACCCACTCGGCCCCATACCGGGCCAGGGTCTGACCCAGCCAGCCGCCGCCGGCCATCCCGATAGACAAGGCTTCGTCCCCGACCTGGACCGTCAGCCGAAACTCGGGAAGCCACAGGCCGATCAGGCCGGCCGTGCTCAGGACCGTCGCCAGGAAGCCCAGCCACGACCATTCCGATGTCGGACCCGACTCCCGGGCCCACCGGTAGGCCAGTAGAAATAGAAGGACCGGGATCCAGAAGGCCGATAGGCCGAACGTCTGGAAGAAGTATTCGGCGGCCCAGGCCCCGAGGCGGCCGCCCAGGTTGGCCCGTTCGTGGGCCACGTCGGTATAAGCCGCCGAGGCCACGTCCAGGGGGTGATAAGAGATCAAGCTCAGCAGGAAGAATAATCCCACGCCGGCCGAAATCAGGGCGACCGTCTCTTGAAGTCGTCGTCGGAGACGGACGTCTGTCCCCGACGAGCCAACCGGTCGCCCTTGCGAAGCCCCGGTGCTCATGCGGTGCGACCTCCCGTTGACGGATGGGGTGTCGGGTCCCCGGAAAGGGCTCCGGGCTCCCATCACAGACCCCAGGACCGTCTTGGAAGACCCACTCGCCTCCCGGCATCTGGCCCCAGGGACCCGGCGCCCGATCCTGCGGCTACCCTCCGATCCGGAACATCTCGACCTTCGGGACGGGCGTCCGAGGCTGGCCCTGCCGTAAGGCGGCCGTCCGTTCCTCCGAGTACCGGTCCGTCCGACGGGACCAGACCGAGGCGATGATCGCCTTCAGCTCCTCGTCGGTCGCACCCGCCCGGAGGGGTCCCTTCAGGTCGTGACCCTCGGCCGCAAACAGGCACGTATAGAGCCTCCCGTCTGACGACAGCCGGACCCTCGAACAGTCCCCACAGAAGGGCTCCGTCACCGAGGCGATGACGCCGACCTCGGTCCCGTCGTCCCGGTAGCGAAACCGGAGGGCGACTTCGCCGGCATACTCCCGGGGGAGCGGCTCCAGGGGCATCGCCCGGTCGATCATCTCGACGATCTCCCGAGCCGGCACGACCTTCTCCAGGTTCCATCCGTTCACGGTCCCGACGTCCATGTACTCGATGAACCGCACGACACAGTGAGGCCGCTTGAAGAAACGGGCCAGCTCGACGACCTGATGGTCGTTGACGCCCCGGAGGACGACGACGTTGATCTTGACCGGGACCAGACCGACTTCGACGGCCCTCTCGATGCCCTCCAGGACTCGGGAGACCCCGATGCCGCGTCCGTTGATCTGGCCGAAGGTCGAGTCCTCCAGGGCATGGAGGCTGACGGTCACCCGCCGCAGGCCGGCCGCCTTCAGGGCCGCCGCCTTCTGGGCCAAGAGGTAGCCGTTCGTCGTCAGGGCCAGGTCCTCCAGGCCGGGGATACGGGCCAGCATGGCGATGAGCTTCTCGATTTCGCTCCGGAGCAGGGGTTCGCCGCCCGTGATGCGGATCTTCCGGACGCCCATCTCGACAAACAGGCGGGCCAGACGGGTGATCTCCTCGAAGGTCAGGAGCTCCTCTCGGGGGAGGAAGGCGTAGACCCGGTCGGGCGGCATGCAGAAGACACACCGGAAGTTGCAACGGTCCGTGACCGAAATCCGCAAATCGGTCATCGGCCGACCAAAGACGTCCCGCACGGGCGACACGGGCCGACGGGTCATCCCTACCTCAAACTGGAATATTCAAAATATTCAAACTGGATATGCGGTCTCAGGTCCCGGGTGCCGGTGAAAGATAGCCCCTCCCGCCGGACCTCCCTCCGTCTGGCGGACGGTCACGGGGTGGCGTCGGGCGATCCGAGCCCCGGCAGTCCAGGACTCATCTCGCGACCCCGCTCGGGCGAGCGGGGCTTGGACGAAAACGGCCTGTCTGCCGACCTGCCCATCGGCCGAATGCCCAGACTCCCGAACTGCCGAATGGCTCCGGTCCTCTCCTGGGACCCGACGTCCGGGACCTGCGACCGGCTGTCCGGCTTGCATCCTGCATCCTGCATCTTGTATCTTGCACCTCCGGCTCCGTCAAGGCAAGCATGGAACCTGTCGAAACGGTCGCCGTCGATTACGTCGTCGTGGGGGCCGGCGTCGCCGGCCTGCGGGCGGCCATCGCCCTGGCGCTGGCGGCGGACGGCCGTTCCCGCATCTGGGTCCTGGCCAAAGACAGTCTGGCCGAGAGCAATACCCGGTATGCTCAGGGCGGCATCGCGGCGGCCCTCAGCGACGAGGACACGGTGTACTTTCACCTCCAGGATACCCTCCAGGCCGGGGCCGGCCTGTCGGACCCCGAGATGGCCCGGATCCTCGTCGAGGAGGGCGTCCGACGGGTCGAGGAGCTCATCGAGTGGGGCGCCGCCTTTGACCGGACCGGCGGCCGCCTCGTGTTTGCCATCGAGGGAGCCCACTCCCGCCGTCGGGTCCTCCACGCCGGGGGCGACGCCACGGGCCAGGAGATCGTCCGGGTCCTCATGCAGAAGGCTCGGTCGCTCCCCGTCATCGAGTTCCACGAGTATGCCTTCACGATGGACCTCACGGTGACGGACGACGGCCGGTGCGGGGGCCTTCTCGTCCTGATGGGACCGGGCACGCCCCGGCTCGTGCACGTCCGCTGTCGGGGCGTCGTCCTGGCGACCGGTGGGAGCGGCCGCATCTTTCGGTATACGACAAATCCGCCCTTTGCGACGGCCGACGGCCTGGGACTGGCCTTCCGGGCCGACCTGCCGTTTCAGGATATGGAGTTCTTTCAGTTCCACCCGACGGCTCTCAACGTCCCGGGCGCCCCCCACTTCCTGCTGACGGAGGCCCTGCGGGGAGAAGGCGCCTGGGTCGTCAACGCAGACGGCGAACGCTTCCTCTTTCGGTACGACCCCCGCGGCGAGCTGGCGCCCCGGGACGTCGTCGCCCGGGCGATGTTCCTGGAAATTCAACGGACGGGCGCGCCCGTCTTTTTGGACACGTCGCCCCTCGGGGAGTCCTTCGCACGGGAACGGTTTCCCCGGGTCGCTCAGGTGTGCGCGCAGTTCGGGCTGACCCTGGGGCGGGACCGGATTCCCGTCATCCCGGCGGCCCACTACTACATGGGGGGCATCCGGACGGACGCCTGGGGCCGGGCGGACCTGCCGGGCCTCTATGCGGCCGGCGAGGTCGCCTGCAACGGCGTTCATGGGGCGAACCGCCTGGCCAGCAACTCCCTCTTGGACGGCCTCGTCTTTGGGGCCCGGGCCGGGCAAGCCCTCTGGGAAGACACGCAGGCCGTCCCGGTCCCGAAGCACGTGCCGCTTCCGGCACCGTACCGGGAGCCTCCGCCGACGGCGCTCCCGTCCGGGCCGCCGCCCTTCCCGGACCTGGCGTGGGAGCGATGTGGCCTCATCCGCACGGAAGCGGGCCTGACGACCGCCCTTCAACGTCTCTCCGAGTGGCTCCGGACGTGGCCCTACCCCGTCCCCGTCCGATGGGTCATGGAGGCCCTCAACGCCATGCAGGCCCTGTACCTCCTGGCCGGGTTTGCCTACCTGAGGCAGGAGAGCCGCGGCGCCCACTATCGAGAGGATTTCCCCCTCGAGCGGCCCGAGTGGCGCCGCCACCAGGTCTTCCGCCCCTCCGACCTACGGCGAGTAGCGAATGGCGAATAGATCCCCATTTCCCTATCTCCCTACCTCCTTATCTGCCCATCTGCCGACCTGCCGACCCGCCCATCTCCCTATTTCCCCTGCAGCTTCTTCTTGAGTTCCTCCCAGGCCTGCCAGAGTTTGTCGGCCGATTCCTTCTTCAGCTCGAAAACTGTCGAGGGGAAGGCCGGATTGCGGGTGTACGTCTTGTCGCCGGCCCGACCGATTTCGATGGTCTGGGTCGGTTTGTCCTTGTCGGTGACCCGAACGACCAGGGCCGGGTCGTTCAAGCCCATCGAAGCCAACTCGGATGCGGGGACGTCGTCCCGGATGGTCGCCGCCTCGGCGTAGTCCAGGTTCCGGAAGAAGTCCTCGACGGTGTTCAGGGGAATCTCCTTTTTCTGGGTACCGGCCTTCAGGAACCACTGTTCCTTCCAGGTCTCGCCCGGCTGAGTTTCTTTGACGAACTCCCACGTCTGCGTTCCCTGCCGGATGCGGGCCGACTGGAGGTTGTAGGACTCAAAGTCGGCGGCCTGCTGGGACCGCCAGTAGTCGAGACCCCGTTGGAGGTCCTCGACGATAGACCGCCGGACGGCGACGATGCGGGGCCGTTGGGCGACCTGGGCAAAGAAGGTCGCATCGTCCCGTTTTTTGCCGAAGAGGAAGACCTGCTGGGCCCCCTGGGCGGTCTCGACGGTCAGGCGGACCTCCGGGTTATCGAGGCCGTACGGCGCCAGGTCGGTCGCCCGTTCGGCGACGAAGTCCTCGGCCTCCAGGAACTCGATGGTGCTGGTCAGGGCGGCCAGGGTCGATGCGCTGGCCAGCATGGGGCGGGGTTGTTCGATGCGCCACAGGCCTTGCTCTTTTCGAAAGGCGAGGGTCGGGGGCTCGAGGCCCTTCCGTTCGATGACGATGCGGGCCAAGTCTGTCGCCTTCAGGGTCGTCAGGCGGCGGTTCCGGAGGTCCTTCAAGGCCGGGACGAGGGTCGATTCCCGCCAGCTCGGTACGATGAGGACGTCCCGGCTCCCCTCGAGCATGGCGTAGAGGTCGCCCTCGACGGGGGTCTTCCGACCGACCCGCAGGGCGGCCAGCGTATGGCCCTCGGCGTCCTGGAGACGGATAAGCGACCGGGGCGGGTCCAGACCAAAGTCCGAGAGCTTCGTGCCAGAGGCCATCGCAAACTTCTTGTCGTAGGTTAAGTCTTTTAGACCATTCCAGAGGCGGTCGACGGCACTCCCGTCGGCCTCCTCCTGAACCGGCTGGCGGATCTGCCAGGTCGAAGGAGAGCCGGCCGAAGTCCGCTCAAGGACGATCCGGCCGCCCTTCTCTTTTTCCGTCTCGATCTCCAGGCGGGTGATTTTCTCCCATGGCAGGGCCGCCAGGACTTTCTTGGCGGCTTCTTCCTGACGCTCCTTCCGCTTGGCCCAGTAGGCGTCGAAGACGACGAGACCGACGGCGATGACCGCCAGGCTCCCCAAGACGATCAGCGTTTTCGGTCGCATCGTCGGCACCTCCGGGGGTTCGAGAATTCGGCAGTTCGGGAGCTCGGCCATCGGACAGAGATCCGACGGGACCGGGATCGGACCCTCGGCATCCGACCCCAGACCATGGACCATAGACCATGGACCATAGGCCCCTGGGCCCAAGCCGGTCTATGGTCTGGGGTCTGGGGTCTATGGTCGGATTCAAAGGAAATGGGCCATCCCAACGGATAGTCGCCTTCCCCTATGGGCCGAATCCCCGGACTGCCGAACTGCTGAATGGCCGTCTCCTCACAGCTTCCGCCGCCGGACCCACGTGACCACGCCGAGGGCGACCATCAGGCCCGGCATGAGGATGACCGTCAGGGAACGAAAGAGGGCATTCTGCCGGAGCAGACGGTCCAACTGGATGCGCAGGGCGCCCGGCTTCTTCTCGCTGATCAGGACCTCCCGCTGAGACAGCCAGGCCAGCATGTTGAGGGCGATGACGGCGTTGCCGGCCACGCCGATGAGGTTGTCCGTCAGCCAGTCGGCGTCCCCGACGACGGCCAACCGGCCCTCGACCTTCAGGCCCGTCTCTTCCTTCTTGGCTTCCTTCCCGCCGGCGGTGCCGGTCGGCTTCTCCGACGGCTTCGTGAAGCGGACCAGGGCGCCGACCGTCAGGGGGCCCTTCTCGTCCGTGCCCTCATCAAAGTTCAGGTTCCGATTCCGGTCGGCCCAACTGTACTGGGTCGTCGTCAGGGCGACCTCGGCCTCCCGGCTTCCGGCGACGTCGCTGAGGGCCTGCACGGTCTGGCCGTAGGCGATGAAGCCCGGCGTCGAGCGCTGGACCGACAGGGGCGACCCCGGCCGGGTGTTCATCTGGGCGACCGAGGGGTCGCTCCCGACCATCGCCTGGACGGGGTCGACGACGACGTCCTGGTAGACCCGGACGCCCAGACCCTGGAGCCACTCGATCCACCGGGGGTGAGCGTCAGCCTCGATGTTGACCCACACGCGGCCGCCCTTCTGTAAGAAGAGACTCAGGGCATCCGTCTCTTTGGTCGGGGGTTCGTACTTGGGGCCGACGATCAGGACGACCCGGCACTCCTTCTCCCGGGATTCGTCGAAGAAGGGGATCTCCTTGAATTCGTAGTTTTCTCGCTCGGCGACCCGCCGAAAGCCGCTGACGGCGCCGGCTTGCTGAAAGGCCGACAGGGGCAGTTCCCCGTGGCCCGTCAGGTAGCAGACGACGGGCTTCTCCGGGTACAAGAGTCGGATCAGGGCGCTGGTGATGCCGGCCTCGGTGACGTCTTGCGTCTTCTCGAAGCGGTCCTTCCGGGCGACGACGACCATCTGGGCGGCCGTGATCTGAAACTGCTGGGCCAGCGTGGGGTACAGCGTGGGATCGTACTTCTCGACCCTGATGTGGGGCGAGACGGCCCGGTACTCCTCCATCAGGTCGTCAAACCGCCGCTCGTTGACCCGGTTGTCGGCCGTGAAGAAGCCGATGATGCGGACGGGCTCCTTGAGCTGGCCCAGGACTTTCCGGGTCTGGTCGCTGAGGCTGAACATCTGGAGCTCCGTGAGGTCCCACCGCCGGGCATGTCGGGAGGCGATGACGTTGGCCGAGACGACGATGGCCAGGACAAAGAGGGCGGCGACGGCCACAGAGAACCCAAAGCGGGCACCCCGTCGCTGGAGCAGGGCGAAGGCTTCCAGCTCCATGAGAAGCCCGACGACCAGCATGACGGCCGCCAGGACAAATGCACTCAGGCCGATCCAGGTGGGCCACTTCAGGTACTGAGCGACCCCGAAGAGGACCATCCCCAGGACGGCCAGGGGAAGGGGCAGATGCCGGACCCACCGCTTCATGACGTCGCCCTCCATCGATGGGATTCGATCGCCAGATAGGTCAGGGAAAGCCCGAACAGCGTCAGGGACAGGAAGTAGACGACGTGTTGGCTGTCGATGACGCCCTTATAGAAGTCTTCCAGGTGGTCGACGATGGAGATGTACTGGACGATTCGCTGAAGGGGCCCGGAAGCGATTTGGCCGTAGGAGATCCACCCGATGATCCAGAGCATGATCAGCATCCCGAAGCTCACGGCGGCGGCGACCAACTGGCTCGACGTGATAGCTGAAGCGAACATCGAGAGGCCGACAAAGGCCATCAGCAGGAGCAGGACGCCCAGGTAGCCGCTGATGACCGGACCCCAGTCAGGTCGGCCGTACAGTCGCAGGAACAGGGGGAACACGATCGTCAGGAGGTAGATCAGGAAGTTCATCGCCACGCCGGCCAGGAACTTCCCCAGGACGATCTCGACCGTCCGGACCGGCGAGGTCATCAGGAGTTCGATCGTCCCCAGGCGGCGCTCCTCGGCCAGCAGGCGCATGGTCATCAGGGGGACGATGAGCAGGAACAGGAAGGCCAGGTTTCCCAGGAAGGGCCGGAGGATCTCCTGCGTCAGGTCGAGGTTCTCCGTGCCCATCATGGCCATACGGGCGTAGTTCTGGGCGAAGTACAGCATGATGCTGTAAAACATGAACCCCGCCAGGGCCAGAAAGACGGCGGCGATGATGTAGGCCAGGGGGGTCGCCAGGTAGATGGACATTTCCTTCCGAAAGATCCAGTAAATCGACCGCAGGTTCATACCGACGCCTCCTGGACTTCGGGTTCCTCGGCCGGCACGGGCGTCCGGCCCGTCGTCAGCTGGATGAAGATGTCCTCCAGGGTCAGGGTCTCCCGCCGGGCCTCGACGAGGCCCCAGGCCTGGTTCGAGAGCCACCGGATGGTCTCGGCGACGACCTCCTCCCGGGGTTCCAGCCGGATCAGAAACTGGGACGGCCCGTCCAGGGCCTCGACCCCTAAGACGCCCGGGACCTCTTGGATGCGGGTCGGCAGGCCGTCGGCCGACCGGAGGAAGCGGACCCGCAGGCGGTGCTCGGCCATCAGACCGCGCTGGAGTTCCTCCAGCGAACCCTGGGCGACGATGCGGCCCTCGTGGATGACGACCACGCTGTCGCAGACTTGCGTGACCTCGTATAGGATGTGACTGCTGAAGAGGACCGTGTGCCGGCCCCGTAGAGACCGGATGAGCTCCCGGATTTCCAGGATCTGCCTGGGGTCTAAACCGATCGTCGGCTCGTCCAAGATCAAGACGGGCGGGTCGTGAATCAGGGCCTGGGCGATCCCGACCCGCTGGCGGTACCCCCGGGAAAGGCGGCCGATGATCCGGTCGGCGACCTCCTTCAGGCCGCACTGCTCGATGACCGTATCGATGCGCTCGGCGATCTGCCGACGGGGCACGCCCCGCAAGCCGGCCACAAACCGCAGGAAGGACTGGACCGTCATCTCGTTGTACAGCAGGGGATGCTCCGGCATGTAGCCCGTCGCCCGGCGGACCTCCAGGGGATGGCTCAGGATGTCGTAGCCGGCCACGCGGGCCGTGCCCTCCGTCGGATAGAGGTAGCACGCCAGGATGCGCATCGTCGTGGTCTTGCCGGCCCCGTTGACGCCCAGGAAGCCCGCAATCTGCCCCGGCGCGACCGAGAAAGTCACGTTCTGGATCGCCGCCCGGGGTCCGTAGTACTTGGTCAAGCCCATCGCCTCGATCATGGGTGCCTCCTCTGCCGCAAGTCGTCTCGGCGAGAGACAGAATGCCCACCTTCCTCATCAGACGACGGATGTGCCACGTCGGTTTGAAGGCCACCGACGCATTGCAGGAAGTCATGCGGGTTGGATTCGATATTGTAGACGACGCCCTCCGCCTGTCAATATAGCGATTTGCCTCACCCCAGATCTTTCCCAAATCGCCCTCGTTGCCTCATGAAAAGATCTTGCCGAAAGGTCGCCCGAGGCCGGTCCCAGGCTGAATTTTGGGGGATGCCTGAGACCGGAGGGCGGAGATGAGGAGGCCGTGGACGATGAGGGAACGCAGGAAGATGGCCCAGGTCCTGGCGGAACGCTACCGCCGGACCCGGAATCGGAAAGAGAAGGGCCGCATCCTCGACGAGGGGGTCGGCCTTCTGGGGTACCACCGCAAGTACGCGGCTTGGCTTTTGCGTCATCACGGTCGGCGGGTCCGGGTCGGGCCGAGGCGCTATGTCGTCGGCGTCCTGGGGGCCTCGGTCCGACGTCCCCGGCGTCGGGTCTATGACGGGGCCGTCGCCCGGGCCCTGAGGGAGCTCTGGGGGATGATGGACATGCCCTGTGGGAAACGGATGGCGGCTATGCTACCCGTCTGGATGGAACGTCTGGCGGCTTGCCATGCATGGCCCTGGGACGCGGAGGTCACCGAGAAGTTGCGCCCCATCAGCGCCGCCACCATCGACCGCCTCCTGGCACCAGAACGCCGCAGGCTGGCTCTACGCCGCCGGACCCGGACGAAACCGGGCGGGATGCTTAAGCACCAAATCCCCATCCGGACCTTCGCCGACTGGGACGATGCCGCCCCGGGCTTCATGGAGGCCGACTTGGTGGCCCACGACGGGGGCGACAGCCGGGGGATGTGCCTGTGTACCTTGAATCTGACCGACGTCTCCACGGGATGGACGGAGATGGAGGCCCTGCGTAACAAAGCTCAGGTCTGGACGGTGGAGGCCCTGGACCGCATCCGCCAGCGTCTGCCCTTCCCCCTGCGGGGCCTCGATTCAGATAATGGCTCGGAGTTTATTAACGCCCATCTTCTGGCCTACTGCACTCAGCATGGCATCACCTTCACCCGGAGTCGGCCTGAGCGGAAGAATGACAACTGCTACGTCGAGCAGAAGAACTTCATGGCCATCCGCCGGTTCGTCGGCTATGCCCGGTATGAGACCGAGGCCGAGCTCCGGATCTTGCAGGAGCTCTACGGCTACTTGCGCCTCTACCTGAACTTCTTCCAGGCCAGCGTGCGCTGGGTCGAGAAGGTCCGCCAGGGCAGTCGCCTCCGGCGCCGCTATGATGCGCCCCAGACGCCCTACCAGCGGCTGATGGCCGACCCCCGCATCGAACCCGCCCAGAAGGAGCGGCTTCGGCAGGTCTTCGAGGGCCTCCATCCCGCCGAGCTCCATCGGCACATCCGTCGCTTGCAGGACCGGCTGTGGCGGCAGGTGGCCCGCAGGGAAACCCCTCGGCGGTCCGGGATGAAGATTCCATCGTAGCGGCCGGAAATCTCGGATAGAATTTTCGTGAGGCAATGACCCATGTCTTCGGCAAGATCTTTTCGTGAGGCAACGAGTATAGTGAGCGTCGAACCGTCATCCCGCTTGGAAGGGGAAGCCGAAAGAGGACCGTCATTCGGCCCCATGGTCCCATGAGTCAGGAACTATGAGCCATGAGCCGATGGGAGGACGGCGATGGGCTTTCGTGTCTTCATCACCGGATGTGCGGGCTATCTGGCCCGAGGTTTGATCCGGGCCTGCCGGGAAGACCCCGACGTCGAGTGGGTCGGCGGCAATGACGTCCGGACCCCTCCGGACACGACGGGCTGGCACTTCTTCCATCTCGACGTGGTCGACCCCAGCCTGGCCGATGTCTTACGAGAGCATCGGGTCGACACCCTGGTCCACCTGGCCTGGGTCTTCAATCCGACCCACGACCCGGCCTTGGAATACCGGGTGGACGTCGAGGGCACCCGCAACGTCCTGACGTGTGTCCTCGCGGCCGGCGTGCCCTATCTGCTTTACTTAAGCAGCACGACGTCTTACGGGCCCCATCCGGACAATCCCCCGGCCGTCGACGAGGACTACCCCCGTCGGGGCCATCCCTCGTATTTGTACTCCAAGCATAAGGCCCTCGTGGATACGATGGTCCTCGCGTTCATGCAGGCGCATCCCGAGGTCGGCGTCTTCATGGTCCGGGCTCCGATCGTCCTAGGGCCGAATACTCGAAACATCGTGACGGCGATGACCGACCTGCCCGTCATGGTCGGCGTCCGGGGCTACGACCCGCCGCTCCAGTTCCTCCACGAAGAGGACATGCAACGGCTCTTGCACTGGGCCGTCCGGCGTCGACCCGTCGGCGTCTTCAACGTCGCCGGTCATGGGACCCTGCGGTACTCGGAGATTGTCCGGCGTCTGCGCAAACCGGTCGTCTGGCTCCCGGCTTGGCTCCTATATCCCCTGGTCGCCCTCGGCTGGACCCTCCGCTTGCTTCCATTCCCACCTTCGATCCTGGACTTCATCCGGTACCCCTGGGTCGGTCGGACGGACCGCTTTTCGGCCCAGTACGACTTCGAGGTCCGGTACAGCTCGGAGGACGCCCTGATGGCTTATGCGCGGGCCCGCTGGCCCCATCGGTACAGATAGCAGACCCGTTTGGGCGGTGAGAAGTGAGATGGAGAGCGGAAAGGGTACCTCCACGAAAGCATGATGTTTCAAGTATTCGGCAGTTGGGCAGGTCGGCAAATAGGCAGATGGGCAGATGGGCCGTCGGCAGATGGGCAGGTCGGCCGGTCGGCCGATGGGCCGGTCGGGCGACGGGCGTCTATTCCCGGAACGCCGGCCGTCATACCGGTGCCTTCCGTAGAGAGCCCGCCGTCCTGCGGGCGTCATCTCCATGCACCGCCCGTCATGGCCGGGTCATCCGGAGGAAGTTTGAAAAATCGAGATGGCCGGACCATCGTTTTCCCGGATGGGACCCGCATTTCTCCCAACCGAACGGCTCTGATAGGCAAAGGGCAATTGGGGAGTTCGGCAGTTTGGGAATTCGGCCATTTGGGAAGGCCGCTCGGCGGCAGGCTTAGAAGCAAGGGGGTATCCATCGTTCCAAGTCTCACGAACTGAACGGCTCTGCTATGCTCTATGCCCTTTGCCTACTGCCCATCTGCCGACCTGCCTGAAAGGGGGATGAGGTGATGGTCCGACGGTGGTGCTTCCTGGGATGTTGGCTATTGGGCCTGGGGCTCCTGAGCGGCGGGGCCGCCGGGCCGGCGCCCGAAGCGATTTACGACGTCGTCATCCGGAACGGCCGCGTCTACGACGGGAGCGGCCGCCCGTCCTTCGTCGGCGACGTCGCCATCCGGGGGGACACGATCGCCCGGGTCGGCCGGCTCGGCCGAGCGCGAGGTCGTCTGGAAATCGACGCCACGGGCCTCGCCGTCGCCCCGGGGTTCATCAACATGCTGAGCTGGGCGACCGAGTCGTTGATCGCCGACGGCCGGGCCTTGAGCGACATCCGGCAGGGCGTCACCCTCGAGGTCTTCGGCGAGGGCTGGTCGATGGGTCCCCTCAACGACGCCATGAAGGCGGAGATGAAGCGCCAGCAGGGAGACATCCGGTACGACATCGAGTGGACGACCCTGGGAGAGTACCTTGAGTACCTGGTCCGGCGGGGCGTCGCCCCCAACGTGGCGTCCTTCGTCGGGGCGACGACCGTGCGGGTCCACGTCCTGGGCTACGAGAATCGGGCGCCGACGCCGGCCGAGCTCGAACGTATGAAGGACCTCGTCCGGCAGGCGATGGAGGAGGGCGCCCTCGGCGTCGGCTCGGCCCTCATCTATGCACCGGGCGCCTATGCCCGGACGGACGAGCTCGTCGAACTGGCCCGGGTCGCCGCCCGGTACGGCGGGATGTACATCTCCCACATCCGGAGCGAGGGCCATCGCCTCCTGGAGGCCATCGACGAGGTCATCACCATCGCCCGTCGGGCGGGCATCCGGGCCGAGATCTACCACTTCAAGGCGGCGGGACGGGTCAACTGGCCGAAGCTGGAGGCGGCCATCCGCAAAATCGAGGCCGCCCGCGCCGAGGGCCTCCCGATCACGGCTGACATTTACGTCTACACGGCCGGGGCCACGGGCCTCGACGCGGCCATGCCGCCGTGGGTCCAGGAAGGCGGCCTCCAGGCCTGGATCGAGCGCCTGAAAGACCCGCAAGTCCGGGAACGGGTCCGTCAGGAGATGACGACGCCCTCCGACGAGTGGGAAAACCTCTACCTGCTGGCGGGCCCCGAAAACATCGTCCTGGCCGGCTTCAAAAACGAAGCCCTCCGACCCCTCATCGGCAAGACCCTGGCCGAGGTCGCCGCCCTGCGGGGGAAGTCGCCGGAGGAGACGGTGATGGACCTCGTCGTCGAGGACGGCAGTCGCGTCGAGGCCATCTATTTCCTGATGGACGAGGACCAGGTCCGCCGGAAGATCGCCCTCCCCTGGGTCGCCTTCGGGTCGGACGCCGAGGCCCCGGCCCCGGAGGGCGTGTTCCTGAACTGGAAGCCCCATCCCCGGGCGTATGGGAACTTTGCCCGCCTGTTGGGCCGGTACGTGCGAGAAGAGAAGATCATCCCCCTGGAAGAAGCCATCCGGCGGTTGACGTCGTTCCCGGCCCGGAACCTGCGGATTGCCCGGCGGGGCCGCCTGAAGCCCGGCTACTACGCCGACATCGTCGTCTTCGACCCGGCCCGCATGCAGGACCACGCCACGTATGAGGACCCCCACCGCCTGGCGACGGGCGTCCTCCACGTCTTCGTCAACGGCGTCCCCGTCTTACGGGACGGGGAACCGACGGGCGCCACGCCGGGTCGGGTCGTCCGAGGCCCCGGCTGGCGACCCCGCCGTTGACCGCCGCCCTCGCGCATCAGGGCGGGGTCGAAAGGGTCTCGAGGACCAGGTGGATGTCCCGGCACGTCAGGGCCGGCGGGTCCCAGGCTCGCAGACGGAGGCGACCCCAAGCGGTGTCCCCCGTTCGATAGAGGGGATGCAGTCGGAAGGGCCCGTAGCGTCGAGCCTGTTCGTTAGCCTGGACGGTGGGCAGGGGGCGGTCGCCCCAGACCAGGTCGTACCGAAGGGGCCGACCCGGCGTGCGGCAGGCCAGGTGGGCCGCCATCGCAGGCAAATCGGAAGCCGGCGGCCGGCGGCGCACCCGGACGGGGAAGTCCCACTGCGGCCGGGGCGGGCAGACGATCAACCAGGTCCCCGTCCGGAGAGGTCGGGTGATGCATCGGTCCCGGGGGATGCCGACCTCGACGGACCCATCGCCGAGGGGCAAGAAGCGGTACAGGGCCGGGACGATGCGGGGCTGGGCCGATTCCAGGAGGACGACGGCCAGGCCGGCGGCCCACCAGAGGGGCCGAACGAGCGGGCTTCCAGGGGCTGGCTTATCCCTGCCGTCCACCCCCGGTGGCTTCGGCCGAACCCATCGAACCAAGATGAAAAGCCCGACAGCAGCCAGACCCAGGCCCCATACGTAGTTCGGAAGCCAGAAGCCGGAGACGCCCTTTGTATAAGAGGGCAGGAAGTCCGGGAGGTAGACCCGTAAGTTGCTTAGGTGCTCGAAGATCAGGCCAGCCCGGACGGGCGTGTCCCGGTTCGTGGACTGATAGATCGACGGCGGAATCGAGGCCATCCACCAGGGAAGCCCGACGCTGAACGCCCCGGCGATGAGAAGCCCGTTCCGACCCCACCGTCCCAGCCGGTCCCATGCGGTCGGCAGGCCCAGGGCCAGGGCCCACACGACGGGCGCCACGGGACGGGCCGGTGGCGAGAAGCCGCCCCGGATGGTCGAAAGGGCGTAGAAGCTTACGTGGGCGGCCATCAGGAAGGTCGCCGCTCGGAGAGCGTGCCCGCCCCGCAGGCACCCATAAGCCAGTCCCAGAAGGCCCCCGGCGTAGACGGGACTCAGGGGCAGGAGACCGTCCCGCTGGTCCAGGAAGTAGTTCAGCAGGGTCTCCCCGCGAGTCCGCCACAGGGCTGGGTCTCGCAGGAGCCATCGGACGTTCGCCCACGTCTCTTCCCGCCGGCTCCCGCCCACGTAAGAAGCCAGGGGATTGGCCTGGCCGTACAGGTCGAAGACCCACACCTCGTACAGCCCCAGGCTCACGACGACGGGGGCCAGGAAAGCCAGCATGGGCCGCCGAAGCTCGGGCCGTCGCATGCGCCATAAGCTCAGGAGGCCCCAGGCGAGCAGGACGGCCACGTACTTCAAGCCCAGCCAAACCAGGAGGCCGACCATCCCGCCGGCCAGGAAGAGTCGGGCCGGACGGTGGGGACCCGCCTGCCACCACCGGAACGCCCGGACCATCAGACCGAAGGCCGCCATCTCGGGATACAGGTGATAGGCCAGAAAGAAGCAGGGCACCGAGAGGCCCACGACGGCCGTCCCGGCCAGGGCCCGGGCGGGCGAATGTCCTATCTGCCGAAGCAGGGACCAGAGACCCGCCATCGCCCACGCCCCCACCAGGGCCATCGCTCCACGGGCCAGGCACTCGACGGGAAGGCCGGTGCGCATGGCCATCGCGTAGAACGGTACCAGCCAGACGCTCAGGCCCGGCATATGGGTCGAGTACCACGTGCCGGGTCGCTGGCCCGGCCAGGCGTGAATCGCCAGGGGACTCGCCGAAGACCCCAAAAACCGCCGGTAGGTCCGCCCCAAGTAGTTGTTGTAAACGTTGACGTCCCCGTCCTCGACGATGGACTGCGTGACGACCAAGTAGTGCGGCTCGTCGCCCGTCAGGCCCAGCGTCGGAAATAGGACTTCAAAGGCCATCAGGCCGTAAAGGGCCAGAAAGCCCAGGCCCACGTGCCACGGGCGCAGGCCGTCCATCCGGCGGACGAGCCGGCGGGCGAGGGCCGGTCCCCATGCCAGGACGACGTAGAGACCGGCGGCGGTTCCCCAGGCCCAGGCGTGCCGCGCCCGCAGGTCATCGAGCATCCAGGCGTCCAGGGTCGTTCCTAACGGGATCAAGAGAAGGAGCCAGGGGAGCTGGTCCGTCCAGCCCTGGGCCGGCACCTGCCGCCATCGAACGGACCGGCCTTCTAACCGACGGAGGCGCAGGTATTCGACGCCCCAAAGAAAGCCGAGGCTCCCAAGGGCACCCCACAGGAGACACCCGACAGATTCGGGCCATAACATCCGACCGACGGCCACCCCCGGGAGGCCCATCAACAGGCACCCGAGAGCCCAGAAGAGGCCAAACCATCCACCCCTTTCCACCGTCTACCCCCGCCGGTGGCCCATGACCGGTAAGGTCGGCGGCCGTGAGGCCCAAAGGTTGTCCTGCACCGATGCAGGCCCCCGACCGGACTCAACACCCCCGGCCCCACTGCTCCTCTTTTCTTTTCACCCCTTAGCCGGATCGATCCTGTAAGACGATGAGAAAGGACTCCTCGGTGATGCTCAACTGACGCCGATATCGGGCCAGCAATCGGACCAGGTCCTCGACGGCCGACTTCTCGTGGGCCGGTACAGTCCCGGCCTCCAACATGTCCCGTAAACTCAGCTCGAGGTCATGGGCTCGACCCCGAGCCGGGACGACGACAAGATATTGGCCTGTCGATACGGGAAACAGACGAATGCCAGCCACTTGAGTCAGGGTCTCGAGGTAGGGGACCAAGATCAGATGCTGGCCCGGTAGTATCTCCCGAGTGCGCACTTGATGGGGGTCCTCTTCATGCCACTGTTGCTCGACCAAGTCGACGATCGCCCGGGATAGGTCCGCGTGAATGGCCCGGAGCTTGTCGATGACGTCCAGGGGAAGCGTCACCGTGACAGCCCGGGCTGGGCGTCCAAACTTCGGGGGACGTCCCCGCTTGCGTCGCGGGCGTAAATCCGACAAAGTCATTCCAACCCTCCTACCGTAAGACCTGCACCGGGGACCATCGGATAGACGGTCCGGGTCGGTCCTATTTTCCTACAAATAATTGTCCGAGTCAAGACCTAAGCCCCTTGACATGCCATCTAAAAGCCGTCTATAATTTCATCACACAAAATAGCCGCACGTGAGATTTTAATGAAAAATAAGCCTGCCCGGAAGCGAGTATCGGAAGGCGTTGAGATCCGTCGCGAACTCTTGGGCCCGGATGAGGCGCGGTCGTGCCCGGCCTGTGGGGCCCTCGGCACGCTGGTCCCCTTCCGGGGCGGCGACTTCCAAGGAGCGGACCTCCGGCCGGACGACGTCCGGATCACGGACGCCCAGTACGGACGATGTTGGCCCCTGGGCCGCTGTCGTCGGTGTGGGATGGTGACGGCCCATCCGATGCCCCCGGCGGAACTCCTCGGTCGGCTGTACGAAGCCGTCGAGGACCCGACCTATGCGGCCGAGGCCCCCTTCCGACGGCGGAACTTTGAACGGATTTTGCGATTTCTGACGGACCGGCTGGGCCTGCGGCCCGGGCGTTTGCTGGACGTCGGGGCGGCCCTGGGCGTCCTGGTCGAGGCGGCCCGAGCGGCCGGCTGGGAGGCTTACGGCATCGAGCCGAGTCGGGCGATGGCCGAGGCGGCCCGGCGGCGGGGGATCCCCGTGGAGACGGCTCGGCTGGAGACGTGGGACGGGCCGGTTCATGCCTTTGACGTCATCACGCTGTTGGACGTGATCGAGCACGTCCCCGAGCCGGATCGATTTCTGGCCAAGGCCCTTCGGCACCTCCGGCCGGGGGGTGTCGTTTGCATCGTGACGCCGGACGTGACGAGCGTGGCGGCCCGGCTCCTGGGCCGGCGCTGGTGGCACTACCGGCCCGGTCACGTCCAGTTCTTCTCGCCTCGTTCCCTGCGATGCTTGATCGAGCGCTTGGGCGGGCGGGTCGTGGCGCGACGTCGCTACTGCTGGTTCTTCAGCCTGGACTTCTTATTTAGCCGTTTCCACGGGGGCCGGCCCGTATCGTGGCTCCCCGAGAGGTGTCGTCGATGGGTCCTTCCGGTCAACCTTCGAGACTCTTTGGAGGTATACGCCCGGTGGGGTCACCCCGAGTCGAGCGTCGGACCAGGTGGGGCGTCTATCTGAAGGCCCTGCGTCTGGACCGGTGGCCTCGGAGTCTGGCCGTCCTACCGGGGTGGGTCTTGGCCTTGGTATGGCACCGTCGGCCCTGGGAGGGGTCGGCCCTGGGAGCCCTGGTCGGGGCTTACCTGGCGACCCTGGGCGTGTCCATCTTCAACTACGTCCTCAATGAGGTCACGGATGCCCCGTATGACGCCCACCATCCGGTCAAGCGGGGCCGTCCGGTCGTCCAGGGCCGGGTTTCGGTCGGAGGCCTGATGGGACTGGGCTGGGTGGCCCTCGGGACCGGATTCCTGGTCGGCCATTGGCTGAGCCCCTATGCTTGGCTTCCCCTGTTGTTTCTGGCCATCGCCGGCTTCCTGTACAACGTACCCCCGCGGACGAAGGACGTGCCGTATCTGGATGCCCTGACGGAGGCCATCAACCAACCCATCCGCTTTCTCATCGGGTGGTTCAGCGTCGTGACCTGGGGTTGGGACTGGCCATCGCCGTGGGTCCTGGCGGCCGTGTGGGCCTTCAGCGCCTTTCTCATGTACACGAAGCGGCTGGCCGAGAAGCTGAGCCTGCCCGAGGTGCAGGCCGTCCTCTATCGACGCTCCCTGGGGGCCTACTCCAAGGGGCGCCTGGTTGCCTGCATTGTCGGATCCGGGATCGCCACGTTGGTCGCCTTGGCCGGGGCGGCCCTGCATCTGGGACGGCCCCGGCTGTGGCTTCTCCTCCCGGGGGTGGCGGTGTATGCCCTGTGGATTTACAGGCAGGCCACCCGGCATCCTTACTACAGCGACGAGCCCGAGGCCCTGTTCCGACGTCCCGTCTTCCTGGTCCTTACGGGCCTCTTGGCCGTCGGGGCCCTATGGGCACTCCAGCAAGGTACATAGATAGCCCTTTGCCTTTATTTATACCGGCACGGGGACCTGCTGGAGGACGTCCTGAAGGACCCGCTGGGCCCATTCGGCGGGCGACGTCGAGGGAGGCATTCGGGGAATCAGGCGATGGGCCCATACCGGAGCGCACAGGGCCTGGACGTCGTCGGGCGTCACGTACGGACGGCCCTCCATGAGGGCCCGGGCCCGAGCGGCGGCGACCATGTGCTTGCCGGCCCGGGGCGATATGCCTAAGAGGACCTGGGGATGGCGTCGGGTGGCCCGGGCCAGCTGGACGACGTACTGGAGGACGTCCGGATGGACGTATATCTGTTCGGCCGCCGCCTGGAGGGTCAGGACGTCCTGCGTCGTGGCGACGGGACGGACCTGCTGAAGCAGGCGCTCCGGCGAGGGCGTCAACAGGATGTGCGACTCGGCCTGGGGGTCGGGATAGCCGACGGGGATGCACATCATGAAGCGGTCCATCTGGCTCTCCGGCAGGGGGAACGTGCCCTGAAACTCGATGGGGTTCTGGGTCGCCATCAGGAAGAACGGCCGGGGCAGGGGGTACACCCGGTGGTCCAGGGAGACCTGATGCTCGGCCATGACCTCCAGGAGGGCGCTCTGGGTCTTGGGGCTCGCCCGGTTGATTTCGTCGGCCAAGACGATGTGGGCGAAGATGGGGCCTTCCCGAAACTCGAAGGCCTGGGTGTCGGGCCGCCAGATGTGGACGCCCAGGATGTCCGAGGGGAGCATGTCGCTGGTGAACTGAATGCGGCGGAACGAGGCCTGGATCGCCCGGGCGAGGGCCTGGGCGAGGACTGTCTTGCCCACGCCGGGCACGTCTTCGAACAGGATGTGGCCCCCGGCGATCAGGGCCGTCAGGGCCAGGTCGACGGCCCGGTCGACGCCCAGGACAGCCCTTTGGACTTCCCGGCGAATCGACCGAATCTGGTCGGCCGCATTCATACGTCGACCCGCAGGTGGAGTTCCCGAAGCTGGCGTTCGGTGACTTCCGACGGACTTCCCGTCATGAGACACTGGCCCGATGAAGTCTTGGGGAAAGCGATGACGTCTCGAATCGAGGAGGCCCCGGCCAGGAGCATCACGATGCGGTCCAGGCCCAGGGCGATGCCCCCGTGGGGCGGCGCCCCGTAGCTCAGGGCCTCCAGCAGGAAGCCGAACTTCGAGCGGTACTCCTCCGGCGGGATCTGCAGGACCTCAAAGACGCGCTCCTGGTCCGGGCGACGGTAATTCCGAATGCTCCCGCCGCCGATCTCGACGCCGTTGACGACCAGGTCGTAGGCCCGGGCCCGCACCCGTTCGGGTCGGGACGAGAGCCACTCGAGCGTCTCCGGCTGGGGACTCGTGAAGGGGTGATGCCGGGCGACCCAGCGGCCTTCCTCGTCGCTCCACTCGAGGAGGGGAAAGTTGACGACCCACAGGAAGTGCCACCCGGCGTCGTCGGGAATCCAACCCTCCTGCCGGGCCAGCTCCAGACGGATCATCCCCAAGACGCTACACGTCGCCTCCCGGGGACCCGCCATCAAAAGGGCCAGCCCCCCGTCGGCCAGCCCGAGACGTTCCCGCAAAGCCGCCAGCTCCGTCGGCCGCAGGAACTTGGCGACCGGCGACTGGGGGGCCTCGCCCTCGGGCCACCGGACCCAGACGAGACCTCGCCCCCCGAGCTGTTTCGCCCGTTCGGTGAGATGGTCCAGCCGATTCCGGGGCCAGGCGGCCCCGCCCGGGATCGCCAGGGCCGTGACGACGTGACCCTCCGTCCGGGCGGCCTCCCGGAAGACCCGGAACTCGGTATCGGTGAAGAGGTCCGTGACCGTCGCGAGGCAATAGCCGAAGCGGGTATCCGGCTTGTCGGAGCCGTATCGCTCGATGGCCTCGTCGTAATCCATCCGGGGAAAGGGGACGGCGACGTCGTAACCGGCCTCCTGCCACATCCGCCGGACGAGGCCCTCCGTCAGCGTCATGACGTCGTCTTCCGTGACGAAGCTCATCTCGATGTCGACCTGCGTGAACTCGGGCTGACGGTCGGCCCGCAGGTCCTCGTCCCGAAAACAGCGGGCGATCTGAAAGTACCGGTCGAAGCCGGCGACCATCAGGATCTGCTTGAACAGCTGGGGCGACTGGGGCAGGGCGTAAAACTTGCCCGGCTGGAGACGAGACGGGACCAGAAAGTCCCGGGCCCCCTCGGGCGTCGACTTCGTGAGGATAGGGGTCTCGACCTCCAGAAAGCCCTGCTCGTGCAGGTACTGCCGGACGGCCCAGACGACCCGATGCCGGAGCTCCAGGTTGCGGAACATCGCCGGCCGCCGCAGGTCCAGGTACCGGTAGCGCAGGCGGGTCGCGTCGTGGACGTCCGCCTCGTCGGCGATAGAGAAGGGGACCGGCTCGGCCGGGTTCAGGACTTCCAGGGCCTCGGCGACGACCTCGACGGCCCCCGTCGGGATCTTCGGATTCACGGTGTCCGGCGGACGCCGGGCGACCTGGCCCCGGACCTGTACGACGCTCTCGGCCCGGAGCTTGGCCGCCGCGTCGATCAAATCCGGGACCCGTTCCTCCCGGAAGACGACTTGGACGATGCCCGTCCGGTCCCGGAGGTCCACGAAGACGACGCCCCCCATGTCCCGCACACGGTGGACCCATCCGGCCAACAAGACAGACTGGCCGACGTGGGCTTCCCGAAGTTCACCGCATAAGTGGGTTCGATAAGCCGACATAAGCAGACTCTTTATCGGGATTGCCGAATGACCTGACGGGTCTTCTCGGACTCGGCGACGATAAGGTCGGCGATATAGCGGAGAGTCTCGGCGACTTCCCGACGGGTTTCCTCCTGGCCTTGCTGGATACGCTCCAGGAGAGCCATCGCATCCCGATGATTCTGCTGGGCGGAGGCCTGAATCTGGGCCAGGAGGGCCATGGCGTCCCGATGATTCTGCTGCATGGCCTCCTGAATGCGCTCCAGGAGGGCCACGACGTGCTGGTGGTTCTGCTGGGCCATCCGCCGGGCCTCCTCCTGGCTCTTGCGGGCCTCTTCCTGACTCTGCTGGATACGCTCCAGGAGGGCCACGACGTACTGATGGTTCTGCTGGTCTACCTTGCGGGCCTCCTCCTGACTCTGCTGGATGCGCTCCAGGAGGGTCATGGCATCCCGGTGATTCTGCTGCATGGATTCCTGGATACGCTCCAGGAGGGCCACGACGTGCTGGTGGTTCTGCTGGGCCATCCGCCGGACCTCCTCCTGGCTCTTGCGGGCCTCTTCCTGACTCTGCTGAATCCGCTCCAGGAGGGCCACGACGTACTGATGGTTCTGCTGGTCTACCTTGCGGGCCTCCTCCTGACTCTGCTGGATGCGCTCCAGGAAGGCCGTGGCGTGCTGATGATTCTGCTGGGCGGAGGCCTGAATCTGGGCCAGGAGGGCCATGGCATCCCGGTGATTCTGCTGCATGGCCTCCTGAATGCGCTCCAGCAGGGCGGTGACCTGCTGGTGGTTCTGCTGGGCCATCTTGCGGGCCTCCTCCTGGCTCTGCTGGATATGAGCTAAAAGGGCCAGACTATCCTGGTGGGCCTGCTTCATCCAGCGTCCGTTCCGCCAGGCCAAGACCCCTAAGAGGCCCGTCAGGAGCGTAATGGCGATACCAAAAACCTCCATCGAGCAGACTCCGATAGAGATGTCCAGTAAAGTTTAGCTCATGGCGAGGGCGCGTCCAATCGCAGGGCCCGGCGGAGGGCCTCGACGGCTTCTTCGGGGGAGAGCGTCTCCTGACGACTGGCCGACATGTCCCGGACCGTCCATCGGCCGGCCCGGAGCTCGTCCTCGCCGATGATCACGGCAAAGCGGACGCCGGCCCGGTGGGCGCTCCGGAGGCCGCTCTTGACGCTCCCGACGTCCATCCGGGCCCAGGCCGAGACCCCCAAGCGTCGGACGGCCTGGACGCCCCGGAGGGCCGCCCCGCGGGCCGCCTCCGTCAGGGGCAGGAACATCACGGCCAGGGCCGGCGTCGGGTCCGTCGCCTCCGGCAAAACGGCCATCAGGCGCTCCATTCCGATGGCGAACCCGATGCCCGGCCAGTCGGGTCCGCCGAGCGCCCGCAGGAGACCGTCGTACCGGCCGCCGCCCAGGACGGCGTTCTGGGCGCCCAGGCCCTCGGCCGTCATCTCGAAGGCCGTCCGCATGTAGTAGTCCAGGCCCCGGACCAGGCGGGCGTTGCGAACATAAGGTACGTCCAGGGCCGCCAGGGCCGTCCGCACGGCCTCAAAGTGCGTCCGGCACGGGTCGCACCAGTAGGCGTCGATGACCGGCGCCCCCTGCAAGACCGGCTGACAGGCTTCGTTCTTGCAGTCCAGGACCCGCAGGGGGTTGCGGTCCATCCGGCGCCGACAGTCGGGGCACAATTCCTCGGCATGGGCTTGCCAGTAGGCCCGAAGGGCCGCCTGGTAGGCCGGCCGACACGTCGAGCAACCGATCGAGTTCAGCTCGACCTGAACGTTCTGAGCCCCGACATGACGAAGAAACTCCCAGCCCAGGGCGATGACCTCGGCGTCCACCTCAGGCGCCGACTCCCCCAGGGCCTCGACCCCGATCTGGTGGAATTGCCGGTACCGTCCCCGCTGGGGCCGCTCATGGCGGAACATCGGCCCGATGTAGAAGTACCGGTAGGGCGGCGGCATCGTCTGGTCGAAGCGGTGTTCGACGAAGGCCCGCAGGACCGAGGCCGTCCCCTCGGGTCGGAGGGCCAGCCAGTCGCCGCCCCGGTCCTGAAAGACGTACATCTGCTTTTCGACGATGTCGGTCGTCTCGCCGATACCCCGCTCGAAGAGTTCCCGGGCTTCGAAGATGGGGGTCCGGATTTCTCGAAAGCCGTAGAGCCGGAACAGCGTCCGGGCGGCCGCTTCCACGCGGGCCCACCGCTCGCTGTCCGGCGGAAGCAGGTCCGACGTGCCGCGAGGCGCCTGATAGGTCTTTCCGGTCATGGGACGCCTGATGTAAGGGACCCGGCCGTTCGGGAATTCGGGCGTGCGGCAAGTGAGCAGTCCGGCCATCCGGGGATGGGGCCAAGCGGCTTAAGGAAAGGCTTGCATGCAAGCGATCTCATAAATCCGACCATGGCCCATAGACCCCAGACCGTAGACCGGCTTGGGTCCACGGAGTCCATAGTCCATGGTCTATGGTCCATGGTCTGGGGTCGGATGTCGAGGGTCCGATCCCGGTCCCGTCGGATTGATGAGACTGGTTCGAATAGTATGGAAAGTTTCCGGCCTCCTTTCCTCGGGGTTCGACCATCGCCATCCCTATCACCCAATCACCCAACGCCCGAATGCCCGAACTGCCGAATGGCCGGCCTCCCAAAGGGCTCCAACTGCCCATCTGCCTATCTGCCGACCTGTCCATCTGCCTATCTGCCGAACTGCCCATCTGCCCCGTACACGTCTTTATACTCGACATAGAGTAGCGTATTCTCGTGGATGCGGGCGACCTCCTCGTCGGAGAGAGCCCGGACGACCCGGGCCGGGACGCCCATCACGAGCGACCGGGGCGGGATTCGCATGCCCGGCGGGACGAGGGCCCCGGCCGCCACGAGACTCTCGTCGCCGACCTCGGCCCCGTCCATGACGATCGCCCCCATCCCGATGAGGCACCGGGACCCGACCCGACAGGCGTGCACGATGGCCCCGTGGCCGACGGTCACGTACTCCCCGATCTCGGTCGGATACAGGTCCTTCGTGACGTGGACGACCACGTTGTCCTGCAAGTTCGAGTAAGCCCCGACCCGGATGAAGTGCATGTCGGCCCGGAGGACGGCGCCGAACCAGACGCTCACGTGAGGCCCCAGGACGACGTCCCCGATGAGCGTCGCCGTCGGGGCGACCCACGCCGTCGGGTCGACGACCGGCGTCTTCCCACGAAAACTGTAGATCGGCATCGGGGGACTCTCATCCGGCAATTCGGGAATTCGGCAGTTCGGCAGGTGGGCAGGTGGGTCGGAGCAGCTGACTCCCCTATGGCTT
The DNA here is from genome assembly GCA_002898535.1 of bacterium HR11. Taxonomy (NCBI): domain Bacteria; species bacterium HR11. The sequence continues at coordinate 201,085 of BEHN01000002.1, read as the reverse complement.
TGGTGACTTAGCCGAACGGTTACGCCCGTGAGAACGCCGATCTCGTCAGCTTTCTCATGAAGCCCACCGCTCCGTTAGATTTTCGGTGTTGGGTGTAGTGCTGTGTCCAGTTTCGTTTTGGATGGTTCCCCCCTCACCCGACCTCCCTCCCCGGGGAGAGGCCTGCGGCGGGTCGCCTCACCCCTGGGGGAGAGGGCCCGGGGAGGGGGATCCAAAAATCAGAAATGGATGAAGCAGTAGGTTCTATACCCAACATCGAACACCCCCACCCCGCACCGAATCCGGTGGCGCAGGCCTCCGGCCTGCCCATTTTCCTGGACCCTCGCTCCCAACGGCCGAATTGCCCAATTGCCGAACTGCCGAATTGCCGAATCCTCCTCACGCCAGGATAAAGATGACCCCGGCCACGACGGTCGTCCAGTACCCCCGGGGGTCCCCTACGGCGCTCTGCGTGCAGTTCCGGGACAGGACGATCTGGCCCGAAAGCCGGTAGGCTTCGATTTGCTCGTCCCAGGCCCGCTGAGGGTCGTACTCGAGGCCCAGGGTCGTCGCCAGCATGGAGGCCGCCAGGTCCTCGGCGTACTCCCCGGCCTCCTCTTCGGTCTGCCCGAAGGAGTGGTGTTCCGAGATGTATCCGTAAAGGTTCGGGTCCCGGGGAAGGGCCAGGCCGACGGAGGCGACGATCCGACGGCCCGGCTCGTTCGTCGAGTTCTCACTGAGGACGCAGAAGACGATGCTCCCCGGCCGGAGCATGCGGATGCCCTCCTCCCGGTCGATGAGCTCACAGCCGGGCGGGAAAATCGAGGAGACCCGGACCAGGTTGTACGGGGCGATGCCCGCATTCCGCAGGGCCTCCTCGAAACTGGCCAGCTTCTCCCGGTGGTACCCGACGCCCCGGGTCAAGAAGGCATATCGTGGGACCATCAGACCGTTCAACACGGCCGCAACCTCACTTTGAAGGGGTGACGTCGTGACGACGTCCGAGAGAAGCCGAGTCGGCACATCGTTACGACGTCACGGTAAGGCCGCACGGCCGTGCGGCCCCGGCAGGAGAATCGGGCTTCCGGACTGGCCCTGTCAGGTCAGGATTTCATCGACGGGGATTTCCAGACCGGCCAACCGGCGGGACCGGACGACCTCGCCGGGACCGTAACGCCCGACGAGCTCATAAGCCCCTTCCTGCAGAGCGAAGACCTCGACCGTCCGTCGATCCGGATCGACCGGCCAGTATTCGGCGACGCCCGCTCGAGCGTACTCATAGAACTTCTCACTCCGGTCCGGCCGGCGGGTCTGGGGGGCAAGGACCTCGACGACCAGGTCCGGTACCCCGCAGAATTGCTCACCGAGGCGGTCAGCGTGTTCCCGAGCGATGAAGAAATATCGGGTTCCCGAATCTTGCCGGGCCACAGGCGGACCGGCAGAGGCGCGACATGAACCTCCCCGAGGTCATGAGTCCGGACAAACGTATAAAGCTGGACGAAGAGCCGTTCGACGACCGTCTGGTGCCTGCGGGTCGGGTGCGGGGGCATGATGAGTCTTCCCTCAGACAGCTCGACGTATCGGTTCGTATCGGGCAGGGCGAAATAGTCGTCCTCGGCCCATTGACCCGGTGGTGGAAACAGCTCCGTGACGGACGTCGATGTGGACGACGGTCGCCGGCCCCTACGCTTCATAGGGACGACCTCTCCTCGCAGGGCCGTCGGGACCGCAAGGATCCTGACTGGCTTTTTCGACCCTTCGAGAAAGCCGACTTTTCAAGCATTGGCCCGATGGTTCCCTTAGGCCATGGCTTCATAGCGGATAGCTCATGGCCATGACCCATGAACGATGAGCCATGAGCTATGAGCCATGAGCTACGAGCCGACCCGGGCCGTCCGCCACGAGTCAATCCGTCTGCCGACCCCCCAAGCCACCGGCTCATACCGAACGCCCGACACCGGTTATCGTTCGGCCGGGCCCTCGAGTTCGGCCAAGACCTGAGCGAGGGCCCGGCGGACGTCATCGGGTTCGGCCTGACCCCGGTAAAAACGGACGCGGACCTCAAAAGTTCCGAAGGGGTCCCGGAAGACGAAAAGGCCGCTTGGCGGCTTTTCGGGTTCGGCCGGGCCTTCCGGCCGACGGTCTTTCCCGCCCGCCGTCCCGACCTCGACCCGTCCCCGTTGGCCCCGCACGATCTCCTGGACGCACAAGCGCATGGCCATCGGGTCCGGCTGACGGGCGACCGTCAGGAGCTGGCGGCGGCTCGTGATGCCGTATTGCCGGCAGAGGGCCCGAATCTCGTCGGGGATGGCCAGCAGGCTGAGCGTCTCGGTGATCGTCGAGCGGGCTTTCCCCAGGACCCGGGCCATCTCGGCATGCGTGTAGCCGAATTCGTCCATCAGGCGCCGATAGGCCTCGGCCTCCTCGAAGGGGTCCAGGTCCTTTCGCTGGAGGTTCTCGATGAGGGCGACCTCCAGCATCTCGCTGTCGGAGACGTCGACCTCGATGCAGGGGACCTCGGTCAGGCCGGCCATCCGGCAGGCCCGCAGACGGCGTTCGCCGGCGACGACCTGATAGCGCTCCCCCCGGGGGCGGACCAGGATGGGAGCCAGCAGGCCCTTGGTCCGAATCGACTCGGCCAACTCTTCCAGGTCCCCGAAGTCCTGCCGGGGTTGCCAGGGATTCGGGTCCAGGCGGTCGATGGGGATCATCCGCACCACGGGTCGGGGGGTCCGCTCGAGCAGGGCCTCGACGTAGTGCAGGTCCTTGTCCAGGCTCAGGTCACGCGGTAATCCCCGTTTGGACACGCCGAAGCACCTCCTCGGCCAGGGCTTGGTATTCCCGGGCGGCCTGGGAGTCCGGCGCATAGGTGTGGATCGACTCCCGGTAGGCCGGACTCTCCTCCAGCCGCACGCTCCGACTGATCACGGTCTCAAAGACCAGGGGACCGAACGTCCGTTGGACCTGCTCGATGACGTCTCGCGCCAGGACGGTCCGGCGGTCGGCCATCGTGACGACGATGCCCAGGACCTGAAGCCGGGGATTTGCGTGTTGCTTGACCTTCTGAATGGTCTCCAGCAGGTCCTCGGTCCCCTCTAAGGCATAGTAGGAGACCTGAATCGGGATGAGCACGGCATCGGCCGCCACCAGGGCGTTGACGGTCAGAAGGCCCAGGGCCGGCGGCGTATCGATCAGGACGAGATCGTACCGGTCGGCGACGGGCTTCAGCCGGTCCTTCAGTCGAAAGTGGGCGTCCAGCTCCCCGACGAGCTGGCTCTCCAGCTTGGCCAGGGCGATCCGGGCCGGCACGACCGACAGGTTCGGGACCGCCGTCGGCCGCACGACGGTCTCCATCGGCGTGGAGGCGTCCGTCAGGACGTGGTAGACGTTCCGGTCGACCGTCCGGAGGTCGATGAACGTCATCGTCGAGTTCGCCTGCGGGTCCATGTCGACCAGCAGGGTCCGACGGCCCTGCAGGGCAAAGGCGGCCGCCAGGTTCACGGCCGTCGTCGTCTTCCCGACGCCGCCCTTCTGATTCGCGATGGCGACGATACGCATCCGAGACCGCCTGTCCGGGAAATGCCGGAGAGGCCGATGGACTCGGCCCCCGGCTGGCGGTCTCCCATTGTATCAGAAGCCCCGCCGAATCGAAACGCCCCCACAGGCCAGGACAGAGGCCCAGGTCTCATGGGGGCTCCCATTTCACCCACCGGGATTGCTGTTGTCCTGTTTCGCCAGGATGCCGATACAGCAACCCTGGTCGTCCGGTGCATCCCACAGGCGTTCTAAGAGATCGGGCGTGACCCGAACCTTGGGCTGGTTCCCCATGATCGCTTGCGTGCGGGTCGGCCCGAAGCACCGGAGGCAGTGGTCCCGGTCCATCAAGATGTTCTTGCCGTCGTAGTAGGGACCTAAGATCTCCGTCACGGCCCGGCGGCTCCAGAACAGGGCCTCGACCCGGCGGGGGTCGTACGTGACGGTCCGGGTCGTCCCGTCGGGGTATTGCAGGTAGACGACGACGCTCGTGACCTGCACGCGCTGTTCTGGCGGGGTCGCCGGCGCCGTCGCCTTCGGCTGGGCACTCTTGCGGGGGTTCTTGCGCGCCATGACCGCCCTCCTCCTGAGGAGACCATAGACTATAGACCATAGACTGCCGAACCCATAGTCCCTGACCTATAGTCCATAGTCTATGGTCTGTGGTCCATAGTCCATGGTCTGCTGAGCGCCCCCGATGGGTCGGGGCAAAGGGTCTGGACTTTCTCGACGGCCGCCGCGGCCTGACGGCGGGCTTCGGTCGAGTCCTGCCCGTGAGCCGTCCGGTATTCGGCGATGCGGCGGTATGTCTCGGCCATGAATCGGTGTGTCTCGGCATCGTTGGGATTCCGCTCGAGGGCGTCCCGAAGGTGCCGCAGGGCCTCGTCCCAGGCCGCGTCCGGGGCGCGGCCCGTGCGGGCGTGCCACCGGCCTTCCAGGAGAGCGGCCTGACCCAGGGCCCGGTGAAGGCGGAAGTCGTGGGCATGACGGCCGAGGCCCGCCTGAAGGACCGCCCGGGCCTCGGCGAGGGCCGCCATCGGCGGTCGGCCCCGATGGAGGTCCCACGCGGCCCGGGAGAGCCACGCCTCCGCCAGGGCCAGGACGGCGTCGGCGAGGTTCGGGTTGGCCTGCCGGGCCGCCTGGCCGTCGGCGACGGCCCGATTCAGGAATTCGGCCGGGTCTTCGCCCCGCCGTAAGGCGTCGAGGGCCAGCGTCTGATAGACCCGGCTTCGGACGGCATAAGCGGACGCCTCCCGGGGGTTGACTTCAACGGCTCGGTCCAGGAATTCAAGGGCCTGCCGGGCGGTCGGCCAGGGGTCCTGCCCGCGCGTCATCTGGTGGCGGGCCTGAAGCCCGAAGGTCTGGCCCAACTCATACAGGGCGAAAATGTACCGGGCATCCCGTCGGAGCGCTTCCCGGAAAGCCTCGACGGACGCCTGCAGGGCTTCTTCCGGGGACGCGCAGGTCGCCATCCGGTATTCGGCTACAAGCTGATGGGTCTTTCCGAGGCCGAAGTAAGCGACGATGTGATTGGGGTTGATTTGAAGGGATCGACGATAGGCGTCCAGGGCCTGGGCCAGGGAGGTCGTGGGGTCCCGGCCCCGACGGAGTTCGGACTCGCCCCAGAATCGGTAAGCTCGCCCCAGGTTGCTGTAAGCGTTATAGAGGCTTGGATTCAAGCGGAGGGCCATCTGAAAGGCCTCGGCGGCCCGACGGAGCCGGTCGGCCGGGGCGCGGCCCCGCTCCAACTCGTATTGGAGCAGGTTCCCATACATGAGCCCCACCATGTTGTAGTGGGCGGCGTCCGGGCTGATCTGCAGGGCCTTCTGATAGTTCTCCAGGGCCTTCTCGAAGGCCGGCCCGGCGTCCATCCCCCAGGCCATCATATATGATCCCTGGATCTCGTACACGTCCCCGAGGACCTCGTAGCCGATGGCCTGGTCGGGTCGGAGGCGGATGACCGTCTCGGCGGCCCGGCGGGCCGCCTCCAAGGTCGCCGACGGGTCCTGACCGTGCTGGTACTCATACAGGGCCCATCGCCAATGAAGTTCGGCCAGACGGGCGTAAGTATAAGCATCCTCCGGGTCGACCTGCAAGGCTCGCTGGCAGAGGGTCCGGCCCGCCTCCCAAGGGGGCTCGGGGTCTTGGCCCGCTCTCACGGCCAGGTCGAGCCGGTGGACGGCCAGCCGGCACAGGGCGCCGTGAGCACTCGGAAAGCTCCGGGCGATCTCCAGAACGCCCCGGTAGACCGACTCGGCCCGCCGGAACAGGTCCTGGGCCTCGTCGTACCGACCCCGCTCGGCCGCCTCGACGCCCCGGTCCCGGAGGACCTCGGCTTCCAGGAGGCGTTCCTCGTAAGGCCAGGGATTTTGAGCGGCGGCGGCCCGGACCCGGGTCAGGGCCTCGTCGTAGCGGCGCTCGTAGAAAGCCACCAGCGCCTCGACGTAGGCCGGACCGGCCAGCTCGACGGACCGACCCTGTCGGAGGAACTGCAAGATGGGCGTCCGGTAGCGTTCGGCCAGCTCGCGCCGGCGCGCTTCCCGGAGGTCGGGGTCGCCGATGCGGTCGAGGGCCTCCAGTTCCCGTCGGTACAGGTGGCTCAGGGTCAGGCCGAGGGCGTAGGCGACCGCCGGCTCCCGGTACTCGGCGTCCCAGGCCGTTTGAAGAAGCGTCCGGGCCCGGTCGTAGTCCTGCAGGGCCAGATACGCCCGGCCCAGGGCGTAGGCGGCCGGCCCCCGGAAGATGGGGTCCCGGTCCCGGAGGTAGCCCTCGATTTCCCGGATGCGTTCCATGACGAGGGCCTTCTCCCGGCGGATGTCATGGGGCGGCAAGAGGAAGGCCATCTGCATGAGGCCCTCGATGGCCTGGACCGTCTGCCCCAGGCGTTGGGCCAGGGCGGCCTGCCGGCGGGCCCGCAGTTGGGTGCGGACGTTCAGGGCCAGAAGGACGGTCACCACGAAAAGGACGGCCCCGACGGCCGTGAGGAGGGCCTTGTGCTTGCGGGCCCGCTTCCAGAGGCGGTAGGTCCATCCCGCCGGCCGGGCGAGGATGGGCTCGCCGTCCAGGTACCGACCCAGGTCGTCGGCCAGGGCCCGGGCCGACTCGTAACGCCGCTGGGGATCTTTTTCCAGACACTTCAGGACGATCGTCTCCAGGTCGACGGGAATCGAAGGGTCGAGCTTGCGGGGCGGCGTCGGCTCCTCGGACAGGACCCGCATGAGGACCTCGACGGGCGTCGAACCCTCGAAGGGCGGCCGGCCGACCAGGAGCTCATAGAGGGTCGCCCCGAGGCTGTAGACGTCGGTCCGGCGGTCGAGCCGCTCGACCTCGCCCCGGGCCTGCTCGGGCGCCATGTACTGGGGCGTCCCGACGATGACGTGCGTCAGCGTCGCCTCGGACGGATGAATCTCCCGGGCCAGGCCGAAGTCCAGGACATAGGGGTGCCAGTCGCCGTCCTCCGTGAGCTCGACCATGATGTTGCTGGGCTTGATGTCCCGATGGATGAGGCCCTGGCGGTGGGCCGCATGGAGGGCCTCGGCGACCCGCTTTACGAGGCGGACCTTCTGCTCGAGGGTCAACTGCTTCTGGACCTGGTCCAGCGTGAAGCCCTCGATGTACTGCATGGCGATGTAGTGCAGGCCCCCGGCCTCGCCGACCTCGTATACGCGGCAGACGTTTTCATGTTCGACCTTCGCCTGGGCCTGGGCTTCCCGGAGGATCCGCCGGACCTGGCCGCCCGTATCGCCCCAGAGGACCTTCAGAGCGACGGGCCGGTTCAGACGCGGGTCGAGGGCCTTGAAGACCGTGGCCGTCCCGCCCTGGGCGAGTTTCTGGAGGATCACGTACCGGTCGAGGCCCGGGAGGGTGATCTGCGAAACGCCCGGGCCGACCGGGGGCGCTTCGGAGGACTCCGCTTCGCCGAGCGTTCGAGTCGGCGACGATGGCGGGCCGGCATCCGTTTCCAGCAGGGCGGAGTCCTGGAGGCGCCGGACGAGGGCGACGGCCTCCGGGTCGTCCAGATAGGGGAGGACGGTTTGCGGGTCCAGACGCCGGGCGACGAGCAGGAGGGTCACGGAAGGCCCCAGGCGTTCGACCAATCGTCGAAACGCTCCGGCCTCGATGCGAAGTCGCTCGGCCTCACCCGGTGTCAGGCGCCCCTCTCGGAGGGCTCGGCGGAGGATTTCGTCTTCCTTTTCCGCCTGCATCTTAAGGATTGCCCCGGGCCAAGGGATCGGCGTGAAGGGCCAGGAAACCGTGAAAATCTTATAGAATCTTCCCAAAGCTGTCAATTCTGCGCCACGGGATGCAGGTCGCCGCCTGTGTCGAGAAGTGGCCGAAGGGGAGGGGCCAGGAGGCAAACCCGACGTGCGCGTTTCAGTAGAGCCTGTTTCAAAACTCACCGCCGAGGCGCAGAGGACGAGGGTCTTTCTTCGATCTTTCTCTACGTTCTCGGCGCCTCCGCGGTGAAATGGAGGTTGGGAAATACGTTCATGGCGGCGGAGGCGTCGCCAAGCGCCCCCAATGCGCACATCGGGTAGGCAAGAAGAAAAGAGGGGAAGGTGGGGCCCGGCGCCCGTCCTCTTGGTCTGCTGACCTTCGAATGGTTGGCCTTCATCAGGCAATCGTCTGGAAGCTCTGGATGTGGCGGAGCCACTCCCGGACGTGATGGTGCAGGGCCGACCAGTTGCGTTCCTGAATGAGGTGCGGCTCCAAGAGGGCGTCGTCGACCTCCAGGGCCAAGACGCCCAGCTCGAGGAAGCGCCGGGCGTTCGTGAAGTTCACGCCCCCGGCCGGGATGAGCGACCAACTCGGAAAGTGCTTGCGGACCTGGGTAATCCACCGGACGGCGTCCCAACCGCTGACGGGGAACAGCCGGACGGCGATGGCGCCCAGGCGGATGCCCTCGGCGCACTCAGAGACCGTCGCCCCGGTCCAGAGGACCGGCGGGTGCTCTTGAGCCATCCAATCCGCCCAAGCCGGGTGACTGTACGCCAGGGTCACGAAGTGGGCGTCCGAGATCCACGGACTCTCCAGTTGTTCCGGTGTCGTCACGGGGCCGACGCCCCAGACCCAGGCGCCGTCCTGCCGGAGCCGCTCCAGGAGGGCATCCGGCCCGTGGGGCGGGACTTGCAGACACCGGATGCCGGCCTCATGGAGCGTGTCCAGGAGGGGCGTGAGAAAGTCGGACCACACGTGGGAAGTGTGCAGGGTCACGATCAAACGCTGAATCTGAAGGGTTTGGACCAGCGGATGCGTGATGTCCATCGGCGCACCTCCTGGAAAGGGGCAGTGGGGCAGTAGGGGGGAAGGGCCCATCGGTCGCGACGCTCGGTCCTTATGCCCTTACTGCCTTATCGCCATATTACCTTCCTGTCTACCTATCATAGGGAATCCATCCCGGATTCAGGACCCCGTGGGGGTCGTACTTGCGTTTGAGGGCGCACACCCTCGGCCAGGCGTCGCCGAAGTGGCGGCGCCACTGGTCCTTATCATAGGGGACCCACCCCGAGAGATAATGCGTGGCACCCATCTGAAGCGCCAGGCCGCTCAGCCGTCGGATGAGGTCAAGGGCCTCCGGCAGGGCCGGCCTGGGAATCCCCGGCAGGATGCCGAACCCCAGGACCCAATCACTATCCGGGACCCGGAACATCGACATCTTCGAGATGCGCCCCCGCGAGGGCCAGATCAGGATGTGACCGCCGCCCAGAAAGACCGGCGGCAGGTCCCGGAGGACGGCCTCGACATACGTCCGTGCCGTCGCCCACGGCAGGATGATTTCCATCCAGGGATGGGCGTTCGTCCAGTAGCCGATCTGACGCCACAGGGCAAACAGGGGCTCGACCCGCAGGGCAAAGTCGTAGACGCTCTGGTCTTCGGTGTGGACGTGGCGGTAGAAATGAAGCCCTGCCAGGTAGTCCGCATCGTCCGGCGGCCGCTCGGGATCGAATTCGACCGTGACATGCAGGGGATACAGCCAGACGGCAAAGGGCTGACGGCGGCCCTGGACCGTCCGAAACCCCTGGGGCGCCGGCGAGGCCCAGGACTCGATGTAGTCGACCCGGTCGGCGCTCATCAGGGCGACGAGGTCGTCCATGAGGCGGCCCAGGTCGTCGTACAGCAGGTAGTACGTCCGGGCCATCGGCCGGCAAGACCGCAGGCGATGGCGCAGGCGGGTGATGATGCCGAACTGGCCGACGCCGCAGAGGACGTGATAGAACAGTTCGGCGTTCTCTTCCGGCGTGCACCAGACGATGTCGCCGGTCCCCGTCACGACCTCGACGGCCAGGCACTGGTCGGCCTGCGTCCCGTATCGGAAGGACGCCACCCCGAGGCCGGCCGTCGAGCAGGTCCCCCCGACCGTCGTGTTCAGGTTGTTGGTCAGGACGGGCGGGATGAGACGATGGGGCTTGAGGGCCTCCAGGACGTCCCGCCAGAGGACGCCGGCCGAGGCCTCAAACCAGCCCTCCGCCGGCTCGATGCGGAGCTCGGCGTTGAGCGTGCGGATGTCCAGCAGGATGCCGCCGTCACTCAGAGACTGGCCGCTCTCGGAGTGACCCGTCGCCCGGGTCGAGACCGAAAGGCCCCTCTCGACGGCGAATCGGACCGTCTCAGCGACGTCCCGTGTCGAGCGGGGCCGGACGATGAACTGCGGCGTCTTCGTCACGATGTGCCCGAAGTCTTCCGAGACCTCCGCCAGGAGGTCCGTCGCCCGCGTGACCTCCCCCTCGACACGGGCTTGCAGTTCCGCCATCCAGTTTTCCAGCATCGTCCCCTCCCGGAAAGGGCATAGGGCAGTAAGGCGATAAGGCAGTAGGGCAGTACGGTGATGGGGGAGACCCTGCGTGGCTATAGTAGATGAAACTTGTAAGCATTTCAGCAGGGACACCCCTGAGGCGGACGCCCCGGGACGGCCCCCGGCCTGACTGCCTGACTGCCGTGCCGCCCTATGTCCCTACGCCGACCCGGTAGGCGCAGACCCGGTTGCGGCCCGCCCGCTTAGCCTCATAGAGGGCCGCATCGGCATACCGGAGAAGGTCCCATGGCTCCGCGACCAGCGCTTCCGGCCACGAGGCGACGCCCACGCTGACGGTGACCCGCACGACGGTACCGGAGGTGATCTGTATCTCATGCGTTTCGACGGTCTGGCGAAACCGCTCGGCCCAGGTCAGGGCCCCCGCCAGGGGCGTGTGGGACAGGACGACCAGGAACTCCTCCCCGCCGTAGCGGCCCACGACGTCCCCCTTCCGGACCGACTGCTGGAGCAGGCGGGCCAACTCTTGAAGGACCTGGTCGCCCACCAGGTGGCCGTGCGCGTCGTTGATGGCCTTGAAGTGGTCGATGTCGATCATGCACACGCTGAGGTCGTGTCGGTAGCGGATCGCATTGGCGACGGCCTGCTCGTACAGTCGCAGGAGGTGCCGACGGTTGTAAAGGCCTGTCAGGCCGTCGATAGTCGAAAGCCGCTCCAGGAGCTGGTTCTGGCGGATCAGTTGCTCCTGAAGCTTTCGGATCTTCAGATGCACCTTCACGCGGGCGACCAGCTCGGCCGGGTCGATGGGCTTGATGATGTAGTCCTGCGCCCCCAGCTCGAACATTAAGGTCTTGACCTGGAGGTTGTCGATGGCCGTCAGGACCAGGATGGGGATCAACCGGATGTCCTCCTCGGGTCGGACCTGCCGCATCTTGAGGAACGTCAGGCCGTCGCATTCGGGCATGACGAGGTCGCAAATGACGAGATCCGGCCGCTTTTCGACCAGGAGGCGGAAGCCCGTCAGGCCATCGGAAGCCTCGTAAAAGGCCGAGAAAATGCCCTGCTCCCGCAAGACCCGCACGATCTGCCGGCGTTCGGCTTCTGCGTCGTCGATGACCAGGACGGAACTCCCGCTCAGGTCGGGCTCTACCGATGACATCGGCCCCCCTCCCGTCTCACGATTCACGTTTCGTGACGCCGTGACGATGCCGATCCGACCAGTCAGCGAATGGCGAACAGCGAGTAGCGAACAGCGAATGACGAATCGTCTGTAATAAGTTGAATCGGTGGTCGTTACCCCGTCCCGCCATAACGACGTCCCGTTAAAATGGCGGCCCCGCTCTGGCGAGCGGGGCTTGGATGAAGATGGCCCGCTGGCCGAACTCCCGAAGGGCTACGGACCCCGTCCCGCCGTCACGGCGTCACGAAACCTGTCTAAGACGTATCGGACGTCCTCGTCCGTGATGTGATAGTGCGTGACCATCCGGATGCGGTCCGGCCCGACGGGGAGGGCCAAGACGCCCTGCGTCCGCAGGCGTTCGCATAAAGCCTCGGCCCTGAGGGGCCCCGTCGTTTCCACGATGACGATGTTCGTCTGCACGCGGGTCAGGTCGACCCGCAGGCCCGGCAGGTCGGCCAGGCCCTCGGCCAGCGCCCGGGCCCGGGCGTGGTCCTCGGCCAGGCGCTCGACCATCGTGTCCAAGGCGACCAAACCGGCGGCCGCCAGGACGCCCGCCTGCCGCATGCCGCCCCCGAGCATCTTGCGGACCCGGCGGGCCTCCTCGATGAAGTCCCGCGGCCCGCACAGGACGGACCCGACGGGACAGGCCAGGCCCTTGGACAGGGAAAACATGACGGAGTCGGCGTACTGGGCGATCGCCCGGGCTGGAATCCCCTGGGCGACGGCGGCGTTGAAAATCCGCGCCCCGTCCATGTGAACGGGCAGGCCCCGCGACCGGCAGAACGCATAGACCTCGGCCAGCCGGTCCTGCGGAAAGATCGTGCCGCCCGCCATGTTATGGGTGTTCTCGACGGACACGAGGCCCGTCGGGGCCACGTAGTATACCGGCGGTCGGACCCGGGCCGCCACGTCGGCCGCCCCGAAGTGGCCCGCCTCGGTCGGGACGGGATTCGGCAGGAGGCCCGAGATGACGGCCATCGCCGCCATCTCGTACAGGACGATATGGGCCCGGGCGTCGAGGATGACCTCCTGCCCCGGCCGGGTCCAGGCCTTCAGGGCGACCTGGTTCCCCATCGTCCCCGACGGCAGGAACAGGGCGGCCTCTTTCCCGAGGAGCTCGGCCGCCCGCTCTTCCAGACGGCGGACCGTCGGGTCCTCGCCGAAGACGTCGTCGCCGACCTCGGCGAGGCTCATCGCCCGTCGCATCTCGGGCGTCGGCTGGGTGACCGTATCGCTCCGCAAGTCGACGACCCGCACGACTCCCCCCTTCGCTTCTGCCGAATGCCGAATGACTCTACTGCCTTATTACCGGCCATCAGGGCCACGACGGGAACCAACCGCCGGGCGATGGGGTCCGGCGCCAGGGAAAACTGTTCCAATGTGACGGCCCCCAGCAGGGCCTCCGAACCGGGGTCTCCAAAGATGATGATGGTCGTCCGCCGGGCCCCATCGATTTCGACGACGACCTCGGTCCCGTCCCGTTCGATGACGGTCCCGTCCGCCAACCGCAGGCGTTGGCGAAAGGACGGCTGATGACCCAGACCCTGCAGGACCGGGGCCGGGACCCACGTGTAGGTCGCCCCCGTATCGACCAGGGCCTCGATGGCGACCGACCGGGAACGATCCGGACTGTACAGCACGATGGGATACCGAAATGTCCCCACGGGTAAGGCCTCCCAACACCCTGCCTTACTGCCCGCTTAATACGCCCGGGCGACGACGTACCGGTATCGGCTGGGCGCCCCGCAGACGACGCAGGGGCCGGGCTCCTCGGGGGCGTCCAAGGGCAGACACCGGATCGTCGCCTTGGCCTCCTCCCGGATCTTTTGCTCGCAGGGCGCCTGCTCACACCAGCGAAGCCGATAGAAGCCGCCGTGGGCCTCGACGTGACGGACGAACTCGGCGTAGTCGTCGAGCGTAAACGTGTTGGCTTCCATAAAGGCCCGGGCTCGCTGGAAGAGCGTCTGCTGGATCCGGGGAAGCTCCGCTTGAATGTGGTCGGCCAGGGCGTCCAGCGAGACCGGTGTCTTCGCCTCGCCCCGGGGGACGACCAGGGCCTGATGGCGGGCCAGGTCCCGGGGCCCCAACTCGACCCGCAGGGGCACGCCCCGGAGCTCCCAGTCGTTGAACTTGTAACCGACCGTCTCGTAGTCCCGGTCGTCGACGTGGACCCGAATCTGCAGGTTCCGCAGGGTCTCGGCGATGGACCGAGCGGCCGCCAGGACCTGTCGTTGCTCCTCGTCGGTCTTCCAGATAGGGACGATGACGACCTGGATGGGGGCGACCCGGGGCGGCAGGAACAGGCCGTGGTCGTCGCCGTGGACCATCACGAGGGCCCCGATCAGCCGGGTCGAGACGCCCCAGGACGTCTGCCAGGCGTACTTCCACTGGCCGTCCCGGTCCTGGAACTTGACGTCGAAGGCCCGGGCGAAGTTCTGACCCAGGTTGTGGGACGTCCCGGCCTGAAGGGCCTTGCGGTCACCCATCATGGCCTCGACCGTGTAGGTCCGGAAGGCGCCGGCGAACTTTTCGGACTCGGGCTTGACGCCGGCGATGACGGGGATGGCCAGGTCTTGTTCGATGAATTTTTTATAAATCCCGAGGATTTTCAGGGCCTCGGCCTCGGCCTCCTCGTATGTCGCATGGACCGTGTGGCCCTCCTGCCACAGGAACTCCGTCGTCCGCAAAAACAGCCGCGTCCGCATTTCCCAGCGGACGACGTTGTTCCATTGGTTGATCAAAATCGGCAGGTCCCGATACGACCGGACCCACTTCGCATACATGGCGTACATGATCGTCTCCGACGTCGGCCGGACGACGAGGGGCTCCTCCAGCTCCCGGTCCCCCGCCCGGGTCACGACGGCGACCTCGGGGGCGAAGCCCTGGACGTGGGCCTTCTCCTTCTCCAGGAAGGACCAGGGGATGAACAGCGGGAAGTAGGCATTGACATGGCCCGTCTCCTTCAAGTAGCCGTCCAGGATCCGCTGGATGTTCTCCCAGATGGCGTATCCATACGGCCGGATGACCATGCACCCCTTGACGGGCGCATAGTCGGCCAGCTCGGCCTTCAGGATGACGTCCGTGTACCACTCCGAGAAGTCCTCGGACTTCCGGGTGATGAATTCGGGCATCGTCGTCCACCTCCGACCGCTTATTTTGGGATACAGGATGCAAGATGCAAGATACAGGAAGCAAGCCCGATTTGCATGTTTGGAAGCGTTCGCCGCCGAGACGCCGAGAACACGGAGAAAAAGGGCCAGGCCCCCTCGACGAGAGAATCGGCGTCCTCAGCGCCTCTGCGGTGAATGCCGGAGGGCGGACCCATGAGGCGGCTCCAAGGGATTTCATCCCGATGAAGGTCGTGGGAACGTAGGACCGACGCGGGACAGACGTTTCCTCGTACCCGGTACCCGGCACCTGGGACCGTCATCCGGCGTCTTGCATCCTGTATCCTGCATCTTGTATCTTGCCTCTGCCCCGACCGCCGGCCCGTCCCCGGGAGGACGGCGATGACCTGTCGGAACCGACCCGACCCGCGCGGGATGACCCTTCTGGAGCTGATCGTCACGGCGACGATTCTGGCCATCTTGGCCGGTCTGGCGATCCCCCTGGCCCAGGTCGTCGTCCAACGTCAGAAGGAGGCCGAACTGCGCCGGGCCCTCCGGGTCTTACGGACGGCCATCGACGAGTTCCATCGGGCCGTCGATCCCCCGGGCCTGCCGCCGGGCAGTACCGTCACGGTCGATCCGCCCGTGATGGACCCTGAGACGAAGTATCCTAAAAATCTCGAAGCCCTGACCGAGTGGGTCACGGTGAAGACCACGGTCCCCGGTCAGGGGACCCGGGAGCAAAAATATCGCTTCCTCCGTCGGGTCCCGGAGGACCCTATGACCGGTTCCACGGAATGGGGCCAGCTCTGTATCGACCAAAAGCCGCCCCAGGCGGGAGAAGCGCCGCCCGGCTGGTGCGGCCGTCACGTCTACGACGTGTACACGAAGTCCTGTCGGCCGGCCCTGGACGGGAAGAGCCGCTACTGCGAGTGGTGAAGGGACGGGATGAGGAGTGCCAAGTACAAGATACGGACTACAGGATGCAGGGTGGGTGCGGGGGGCTTTACGCTTCTGGAGTTGATCGTCGTCCTGACGATCATCGGCCTCCTGGTCGGGATCGCCCTGCCGGCCTATCAACGGAGCGTCCAGAAGACCAAGGAGTCGGTCCTCAAAGAAAACTTGAACCGCATGCGGGACGTCATCAATCAGTACTACATCGACCATCGGGGGGCGTGCCTTCAAAACGAGCAGGACCTCGTCCGTCTGGGATACCTTCGGGCGATCCCCAAGGACCCGATCACGCAACAAGCCACTTGGGACTGGGTCCGGGAGGCGGACCCCGACGACCCGAGTCGGATGTGTATCCGGGACGTCCGGAGCCTGGCGTCCGGCCGGGACTCCAACGGGGTCCCCTATAGCGAATACTGACCGGTCGGAGGGACCCGGATGGCCCGGTCGGCAGGTCGGCAAGATCCCCGCCTCGTCGTCTTAGGCTCGGGCACCGGCGTCCCGGTCGGCGGCCGTCGGCCGGCGGGCCATCTCGTCCTGTACGCCGGTCGGGGCCTCCTGCTGGACCTGGGGCCGGGGGTCTGGCATGCGGCCAGCCGGTACGTCCGATTCCAACGCATCGACTATGTCCTCCTCTCGCATCCCCATCTGGACCACTGCCTCGACACGCTGACGCTCCTCTTCACGATGTCCCTCGTCCCCCGTCGGCGGCCCGGTCCGACGGTGATAGCCTCCCGGGAGACCCTCCGGCAGGTCGAGCAGTGGGTCCGGGCGACCCCGGGCCTGTCGATGGACCTCGTCCCCCTACGGCCCCTCGAGGCCGGCGAGCGGGTCCCCCTCTGGGACGGCGTGGGTCTGACGACCGGCGCCGTCGCCCACGTCCCCGGGAGCCTGGCCTACCGGCTCGATTTTCCCGATGGAGCCTCGCTGACCTACAGTGGGGATACGACCTGGTGTCTGACCCTCGTTCAGCTCGCGTACCGGACGACGGTCTTGCTCCTGGAGTGTGCCCACCGGGAGCCGTCCCGACCCCACCTGTGGCCCGAATCGGCGGCTACCCTGGCCCGGTGGGCCGAGGCCGAGCAGACCATCTTGACGCACTTCTATCCGGACGCCCTGACGCCGGCGTTCCGTCAGCAGTGCCGCCGGCTCTTCTCGACCCCCTTTGCCCTGGCCCGGGACGGGGCGGCCTACCCGATCCGGCGACGCCGACCCGCCGTCGAACCAGCGTCCTCGGTCCCGACCTATCTTTCCGACTCGTCCCCGCGCTACGATGCAGGCCCTGGGGGGAGAAAAGACCAAGGACCATAGACCATAGACCTATTTCGAAAGCTGGGTTGCCTCGTCTCGGGGCGAGGGATTCCGATGACCCACTCGGCGGGTCTGTAGTCTGGGGTCCCTTCTACTCAGGCCATGGAGCCGACCGTCATCCGGTGGGTCGTATTCGGTGGCTATCTCCTGCTGATGCTGGTCATCGGGGAGGTCGCGGCCCGACGGAAAGTCCGTTCCCTGGACGACTATCTGCTGGCCGGTCGTCAGCACGGCGTCTGGATCACGGCCGGGTCCCTGGCGGCGACGGCTATCGGGGCCGGGTCGACCCTCGGGGCGGCCGGCGTCGCTTACTACGTGGGGCTGTCAGCCGGCTGGTACCTCTGGAGTGCCGGCGTGGGCCTGCTCCTGTTAGGTCTCACGCTCGGCCCGGTCCTCCGACGACGGGCCGTGTATACCGTCCCCGAGTTCATCGCCCGGCGGTACGGTCCAGCGGCGGGCCGCCTGGCGACTGTCCTCGCTCTGGTCGGTCTGGTCCTCTTCCTGGGGGTCCAGCTCCTTGCCCTGGGGGCGGTCGTGGCCCAGATGACGGGCTGGTCGGTCCAGATGGGTATCGTCCTGGCCGGCCTGGTCGTCATCGTGTATTCCGTCCGGGGCGGCATCTGGGCCGTTCACTGGACGGACAACGTCCAACTGGTCTGGATCGTCGTCGGCTTCCTAACGCTCGTCGTCGTCGGACTCCGGTCGGTCGGCGGCCTGACGGCCCTTGACGGGCCGCCGGCGGCGCGCGGGTTCGAAGAACTGGGCCCGGCTTGGCTGAATCCTCTGACCCGGCGACCCGTCTCCGGGTGGGACGTCTTCGCCTTAGGCAGTACGGTCGTCGCCTGGGTCATTATGTCGACGACCTGGCACGTGACGATGCAGAGTACCGTCCAACGGGTCCTGGCGACGCGGGACCCCGCCACGGCCCGCTGGGCCTGCGGAGTCGCCGCCCTGGTCTTGGTGCCCTTGGGCGCCTTGGTCGCCCTGGCGGGCATGGTGGCCCGGCGGCTGTATCCGGGTCTTGCACCGACCGGGACCGTCGAGCAGATTCGGGCCCTCCCGGCCCTCGTCGAGGGCCTCTTAGACCCCGTCTTAGGGGGCGTCGTCCTGGCCGCCCTGGCGGCGGCCGTCATGTCGACCTGCGACAGCGTCCTCCTCGGGGCCGCCACGGTCGTCATCCGGGACCTGGCCGTCGGGTGGGGGAGGAATGATCTCCAGGGGCTCCGTCGGTCCCGGGGCCTCACGGCTGTTCTGGGTGGGATCGCCGTCGGGTGCGCCTTGGTCCTGCCGGGCCTCGTCCGGACCCTCGAGATGGTCGCCGCCGTCTACTGTGTGGCCCTCTTCGTGCCGATGCTATTGGGCGTGTACTGGCGGCGGGCCACCCGGCGGGGGGCCATTGCCTCGATGGTCACAGGCGGCCTGGCCGGCCTCCTGTGGCGGGGCCTGGAGATGGAAGCCCTTACGGGCGTGCACATGCTGACGGTCGCCCTCCCGGCGAGCCTGGCCGCCGCCTGGGTGGGGTCCTTGGGAGGGGATCGGCGCTCATCCCGAGACCCCCAGGGCTGAACGGACGGCGGCGACGATCCGTTCCGCCGACCGACGGGCGGCTCGGGCTTGCTGGGACGTGTACCTTTGGCTGGGCACGGCGGGCGCCGGCAAGGCGTCGGGATAGCGAGTCGGGATGTAATACTGGTCTAATAGGGACGCTTCCGCTTCCATCGACCCGAGGCTGGGGACCAGGGCGGCACATTGCCTCAGGAGTTCGGCGACCGAGTGAGTGAAAGGCGGACGGACTCGGCGGTCATAGAGGAGGGCCTTGAGGGCTTTCTCGGCAGCTTGCTGAGAATAAAAGCAGGCCGCCGCGTAATGGCGTCCCCGAACGAGCGTTCGGACGACCCGAAGGTCGTTCTCCGCTTCTTGCAACCACCGCCGAGCTTCGACCTCATACAGCTTCATACAGGACGATGCCCTCCCGCTCGACCGTTTCCCCAAAGGGGAGTCGACGCATCAACGCCCATTCTTCGGGTGTATAGACGATGACTTCCATCCGGACACCCGCTCGCAGGATGAAAGGAACGACGTCCCCCAGTCGGTCGATGAAAGACCGGTCGGTCCGGGCGACGACGACCAGGTCGTAGTCGCTATCTTCCTCGGCCTCCCCGCGAGCCCGGGAGCCAAACAGGATGATCCGCTCGGCCCCGTATGCTCGGAGCGCCTCGATGATGCGGGGGATCGCCGGGTCCTGACGCCAGTCGTATCGCACGGCCGAGTCCTATCCCGGCCCGGGAGCCCGCGTCCGTCAAGCGGCGGCCGCCGCCCGGTGGTCGACGACCCGGAACGTGAAGCCCGCCTCGGACGTGTAGTCGACCTCGACGACGTCGCCCTCGTGGACCTCGCCCGCCAAGACCCGCCGGGCCAGCTCATCCTGGATGTACCGCTGGATCGTCCGCCGCAAGGGCCGGGCCCCGAAGGCCGGGTCGTAGCCCAGCTCGACCAGCGCCCGTCGGGCCGCCTCCGTCAGGCGGACTTCGATCTTACGCGGCGCCAGGTACTCGTTGAGTCGGGCGACCTGGATGTCCACGATCTGGGACAACTGTTCTTCGCCGAGGGAACGGAAGATGACGATCTCGTCGATCCGGTTCAGGAACTCGGGCCGGAAGAAGCTCCGGAGGGCCTGCAGGATGCGTTCCCGGACCTCCTCTTCCCGGCCGGGGCCCATCTCCAGGATCCACTGGCTCCCCAGGTTGGACGTCATGATGATGACGGTGTTCGTGAAGTCGACGGTCCGGCCCTTGCCGTCCGTCAGCCGGCCGTCTTCCAGGATTTGCAGGAGGACGTTGAAGACGTCGGGATGGGCCTTCTCGACCTCGTCCAACAGGATGACCGAGTAGGGCCGACGCCGGACGGCCTCCGTCAGCTGGCCGCCCTCTTCGTAGCCGACGTAGCCGGGCGGGGCCCCGATGAGCCGGGCGACCGAGTGCTTCTCCATGTACTCGGACATGTCGATGCGGATCATGGCCTTTTCGTCGTCGAACAGGAACTCGGCCAGGGCCCGGGCCGTCTCGGTCTTGCCGACGCCCGTCGGACCCAGGAACAGGAAGCTCCCGATGGGCCGGTGCGGGTCCTGGAGGCCGGCCCGGGCGCGGCGGATGGCGTTGGCGACCTTTTCGAGGGCCTCGTCCTGGCCGACGACCCGGCGACGGAGGCGTTCCTCCATGTGGAGGAGCTTCTCCCGTTCGCTCTCTAAGAGCTTCGCCACGGGGATGCCCGTCCACTTGGAGACGACGAGGGCGACCTGCTCCTCGTCGACCTCCTCCCGGAGGAGGGGGTCGTCGCCCTGGATTTCGGCCAGCCGCTTTTGGGCCGCCTCGAGCTGACGTTGGACCTCCGGGATGTGGCCGTAGCGGATCTGGGCCGCCCGTTCGAGGTCGCCCCGGCGCTCGGCCTGCTGTTCGAGGAAGCGGAGCTCGTCGAGCCGGGCCTTGAGGTCCCGGATCTTCTGGATCTGGGCCTTTTCGGCCTGCCACTTGGCGTTCAGCCGGTCCATCCGCTCCTGGAGCTGGGCAAGCTCGGCCTCGAGCTTGCGGAGGCGTTCGAGGGCATCGGGGTCCGTCTCCTTCTTCAGGGCCTGGCGCTCGATCTCGAGTTGCGTGATGCGGCGGCGGACCCCGTCGATGGGGAGGGGCAGGCTGTCGATCTGCATCCGAAGCTGAGCGGCCGCCTCGTCGATGAGGTCGATGGCCTTGTCGGGCAGGAAGCGGTCGGCGATGTACCGATGGGACAGGACGGCGGCGGCGACGAGGGCCCCGTCCTTGATGCGGACGCCGTGGTGGATCTCGTAGCGCTCCTTCAGGCCCCGGAGGATGGCGATCGTCTCCTCGACGGAAGGCTCCCGCACGTAGACGGGCTGGAAGCGACGCTCGAGGGCCGGGTCCTTCTCGATGTACTTCCGGTACTCGGTCAGGGTCGTCGCCCCGATGCACCGGAGAAGCCCCCGGGCCAGCGGGGGCTTCAGCATGTTGGAAGCGTCGACGGCGCCCTCGGCGGCCCCGGCCCCGACGACCGTGTGGAGCTCGTCGATGAACAAGATGATACGGCCCTCCGACTCGACGACCTCCTGGATGAGGGCCTTGAAGCGCTCCTCGAACTCGCCCCGGTACTTCGTCCCGGCGATGATGGCCCCCATGTCGAGCTGAAGGATCCGGCGGTCCTTCAGCGTCTCGGGGACGTCGCCGTTGACGATCCGTTGGGCCAAACCCTCCACGATGGCCGTCTTGCCGACGCCCGGCTCGCCGACCAGGACGGGGTTGTTCTTCGTCCGGCGGCTCAGGATCTGAATGACCCGCCGGATCTCCTCGTCCCGGCCGATGACGGGGTCAAGCTTGCCCTGACGGGCCATCTCGGTCAGGTCGATGGTGAACCGCTCGAGGACCTGGTACTTCTCCTCGGCGTGGGGGTCCGTCGCCCGCTGGTGGCCCCGGACCTCCTGGAGGGCCCGCAAGACGGCGTCCCGCCGGAGCCGGAACTGGTCGAAGACCCGACCGAGGGCCCCGTCTCGGAGGGCCAGCAGGGCCAAAAACAGGTGCTCCGTGCTGACGTAGGCATCGCCCATCTGCTGGGCCTCCCGCTCGGCCCCCTCCAGGACCTCCCGCAGACGGGGCGATACGTAGACGCCCGTCGTCCCGCCCTGGACCTTGGGGAACGTCTCCATGACCCGCTTCAATTCCCGGGCGACCTGCTGGGGCGAGACGTTCAGCTTCTGCAGGACGGCCGGGACGACGCCGTGGTCCTGCTCGACGAGGGCCTCGGCCAGGTGCTCGGGCTCCAACTGGGGATGCCCGTAGCGGATCGCCCGTTCCTGGGCTTCTTGAAGCGCCTCTTGCGCTTTATAGGTAAATTTGTCCAGCCGCATGGGAAGCACCCTCGGTAAACAGAGCCGTTCGGTTCGGGAGGACGGTCTTCCCGCCCTCTGGCCTATCTGCCTACCGCCTTACTGCCTATCTGCCGACCTGCCGACCTGCCCATTTGCCCACTATCAATGAACCTCTTTGGGAAACTCCTGGGCCGGCATCTCGCCCGGCTTCGGCGGGATCACGAACCCGGCGGCCGCCTCCAGGGGCCCGATGGCGATGGCCACGGCCTCGTCGACCTCCTTGACGAAGTGGAACTCGAGGCCCTCTTTGATGTGGGCCGGGATCTCGTCCAGGTCCGCCTTGTTCCGCTCGGGCAGGATGACGTGCCGGATGCCGGCCCGCTTGGCGGCCAGGATCTTCTCCTTGACGCCGCCGATGGGCAGGACGACGCCCCGGAGCGTGATCTCGCCCGTCATCGCCACGTCGGGCCGGACGTTCTTGCCCGTCAGGAGCGACAGCAGGGCGATGAAGATCGTGATCCCCGCCGACGGCCCGTCCTTCGGGATGGCCCCCGACGGGATGTGGATGTGGATGTCGCTGTTCAGGAAGACGTCGGGGTCGATGCCGTACTGGCTCGCCTTGGACCGGATGTACGAGAGGGCCGCCTGCGCCGACTCCTTCATGACGTCGCCCAGAGAGCCCGTCAACAGGAGGTTCCCCTTGCCGGCCATCCGGGTCGCCTCGATGAAGATGATGTCCCCGCCCGTCGGCGTCCAGGCCAGGCCCGTCGCCACGCCGGGCTTGGCCGTCCGCTCGGCCGACTCGGGGAAGAACTTGGGCGGCCCCAGATACGTCGCGACGTTGTCGGGCGTGATGACCTCCTTCTCGAGGGCCCCCTCGACGATCCGCTTGGCGACGGCCCGGGCGATGTTGGCGATCTGCCGCTCCAGGTTCCGGACGCCCGCCTCCCGCGTGTACGAGTTGATGATCGTCAGGAGGGCCTCGTCGGTGAACTCGAGCTGTTCGGGCTTCAGCCCGTGGTTGTCCAACTGCTTGGGGATCAGGAAGCCCCGGGCGATGTGAAGCTTCTCGTCGTCCGTGTAGCCGGGAAGCTCGATGACCTCCATCCGGTCCAGCAGGGGCGGCGGGATCGTGTGCGTCACGTTGGCCGTGCAGATGAACATGACCTTCGAGAGGTCAAAGGGGACCTCCAGGTAGTGGTCTGAGAACGAGAAGTTCTGCTCGGGGTCCAGGACCTCCAGGAGGGCCGCCGCCGGGTCGCCCCGAAAGTCGACGCCCAGCTTGTCGATTTCGTCCAGCATGAACACGGGGTTGCGGGTGCCCGCCCGGCGGATGCCCTGGATGATCCGGCCCGGCAGGGCGCCGACATACGTCCGCCGGTGGCCCCGGATCTCGGCCTCGTCGTGGACACCGCCCAGGGAGATGCGGATGAACTTCCGACCCAGGGCCCGGGCGATGGACCGGCCCAGCGACGTCTTCCCGACGCCCGGCGGCCCGACAAAGCACAGGATGGGCCCCTTCATGTCCTTCTTGAGCTGACGGACGGCCAGGTACTCGAGGATCCGCTTCTTGACCTGCTCGAGGTCGTAGTGGTCCTCGTCCAGGACCTGGGCGGCATGCTTGACGTCCAGGTTGTCCTCCGTCTCGACCGACCAGGGGAGCTCCGTCAGCCACTCGAGATACGTCCGGGAGACGATGTACTCGGCCGAGGCCGGATGCATCTTCTGGAGCCGCTTGAGCTCCTTCTCGGCGACCTTGCGGACCTCTTCGGGCATCTTGGCGTTCTCGATCTTTTCCTTGAACTCCTCGACCTCCGTCTGACGGTCGTCGTACTCGCCGAGCTCCTTCTGGATGGCCTTCAACTGCTCCCGGAGCCAGTACTCCCGTTGGGTCCGGTCGATTTCGTTTTTCACTTCGGATTGAATTTTTTGACGGACTTCGATGATGCTGATCTCCTTCTTGAGGATGTAAATGATCCGTTCGAGACGGGCCCGGATTTCGACCAACTCGAGGATCTCTTGCTTCTCGTCGGTCGTGACCGACCGGAGGCTGTGGGCGATGACGTCGGCGAGCCGGCCGGGATGGTCGATGTTGCGGACGACGTTGACGAGGTCCGAAGAGATGTGAGGGACCATCTCGGCCAGCTTTTCAAAGAGTTCCTTGGCCTGTTGCATCAGGGCATCCAACTCGACCGACGGGCTGTAATCCTCGTACAGGACCCGGACCCGAGCCTTGAAGTAAGGGTCCAGGGCGACGAGTTCCCGGATGCGGATGCGGGTCAGGCCCTGGACGATGACCCGCAGGGTTCCGTCCTGCATGCGGATCATCTTCGTGATGAGGGCGGCCACGCCGATTTCGTGGAGGTCACTCGGCGTGGGGTCCTCGACCTGGGCGTCCTTCTGGGTGACGACGCCGATGATGTGGTCGCCTTTCAGGGCGTCGTCGATCAGGCGGATCGACTTTTCCCGTCCGACGACGAGGGGCATGACCAGGTCCGGGAACAGGACGGCATCTCGCAAGGGGAGGATGGGGAGGGTCTCCGGGACTCGGTAGCGTTCCGTCGTGGCCATCGTTCAATCTCCTTGCCGGCCGTGGGGGCCGGCGTGTCTTGAGGCGGTTCCTTTTATAATAGGCCAAAGGTTGACAAAAGTCCAATCAAAAAAGTTGAGTCTCTTATTGTCAAATAATGACCTCAGACGGTAGCGCCCCCTCCCAAGGGCCTACCCGAGGCGCACGGCCGGGGGCGGCCGAACGCCCCATCTCGAAGACCGCATCCTGGAAACGGCGGGTCCTGAAGGGAGCGGGTCCAATATGCAAAGGCCGTGCCAAGAATCGACCGCAGGAGAAGGGGGGCCCCGTCTCGAGTGTCAAAGAACGTGGACCGGCATCGGCACGGAGGGCCGGCCCGACCCGGGGAGCCACCGGTCCCCGACCGTCCGGGTGAAAAGGGCCAACGTCTCCATTCTATCATATTTATTCGACCTTGCCAAGCGGCGTTACGTCCGCCGGACCCGGCCCCCAAATGGCCGGCTCCGGGGTCGGAGAGTCCCCGCCGTGGCTTCATGAGTCAGACGTCCCGACGGGCCGTCCCGTTCGGTCCGCCCTTGAGAATTCGGTGTCCGGCGTCGGGTGTGAAGGTACGGAGTGGCGAAGGGACGAGCCACGGCCTTGGGCCGATGGGCCGGTCGGGAATTCGGCGATTCGGGAACTCGGGAGTTCGGCAGGTGGGCAGGTCGGCAGGTCGGCAGTTTGGCAGGTCAGGCCTGTTGCAAAACGCACCGCCGAGGCGCAGAGGCCGCAGGGGCCGAGGGTGTTTCCTTCGATTTTTCTCGGCGCTCTCGGCGTCTCAGCGGTGGAATGGAGGTTTGGAAATACGCTATTGGGAGGCCGGTGCCGGCAGTCGGCGACAAGAGGCGGCGAAGGGTCAGGAAAACTTCAGGGAGACGTGGGGCCTTGGAGCGATGGATGCCCCCTTGCCTTCGACGTCGGCCGCCGAACGGCCTTCCCGGACTCCCGGACGGCCGGATCGCCCCGGACCCCGCTCTTGCGAGCGGGGCTGGGACAGAATGACCCCGCTCTTGCGAGCGGGGCTGGGATGAAAAGGGTCGCCCGGTCCCCCGGCCGACCTGCCGACCTGCCCACCTGCCGAACTCCCGAACTCCCGAATGGCCCTTGGCTTGAAAAACCGTCCTTCCCGAAGGGTCGGAAAAGCCGAATCCATGCGGTTTTTCACGAACCGAACGGCTCTGTTCGCAGAGTCGTTCAGTCCCGGTAAAATAAACGTAGGTGTCGGGTACGGGGCGTGAGGTGTTCGGTGTCAGGCGTTAGGCCCTTTTCAACAGCCCGACACCCAGTGGATCACCCTTCGCCCGGGTGGGGTCTGATGGGTGCATTACGACCGCCGGCCTTGCAGGCGCCGACTCTCGTCGAGGCGCTGGTCGACCGGGCGCGGTCCATGCCGGACCGTCCGGCCGTGACGTTTCTGTCCCGCACGCGGCCGCAGGCGACCCTGTCGTATCGGGACCTCTACGAGGGGGGCCTTCGCTATGCGGGGCTTTTGCGACACCGGTGGGGGCTTCAAGACGGCGAGCCGGTCGTCCTCGTCCTCCCGACGGACGTCGCCTTCTTCTGGGCCTTTTGGGGGATTCTCCTCGGCCGGGGCATCCCGGTCCCCGTCTATCCGCCGGTCCGGCTCCACCGCCTGCAGGATTACGGGGTCTACGTGCGCCACGTCCTCGAGGACTGCCAGGCCCGTTTGATCGTGACGGACCGGACGCTGGCGGCCTTCCTGCGATTTCTCCGGGCCGAGTCGGCCCGGTACACCTTCGTGACCGTCGAGGACCTGCGCTCGGGGCCGGCCCTGGCCCGGCCCTTGGAGGTCGGACCGGACGATACGGCCCTGCTACAGTACACGTCGGGCTCGACGGCCGCGCCCCGGGGCGTCCAGCTCTACCACCGGCACCTGGTCGCCAACATCCTGGCGATGGGGCATCACGTGGGCTTGCTGGACACCGACGCGGCCGTCAGCTGGCTCCCCCTGTACCACGACATGGGCCTCATCGGGATGGTCCTGGGGACGCTCTTCTGGGGCCTGCCCCTGTATGTGTTTTCGCCCCTCGAGTTCGTCCGCCGGCCCGTCTACTGGCTTCGGGCCATCGCCCGGTACCGGGCGACGATCTCGGCGGCCCCGAACTTTGCATACGGCGTCTGTGCGACCAAGCTCCGGGACTTCGAGCTGGAGGACCTGGACCTCACGTCCTGGCGCATCGCCCTCTGCGGGGCCGAGCCCATCCTGGCCTCTACGATCGAGGCGTTCATTCAGCGGTTTCGGCCCTACGGCTTCCGGCCCGAGGCCTTCACGGCCGCATACGGGCTGGCCGAGAACACCCTGGCCGTCACGATGGCGCCCATCGGCGAGGGCCTCCGCGTGGACCGGGTCGACCGGAGCATCTTCGAGGCCGAGCGACGGGCCGTGCCGACGGACGCATCGGACACGGCGGTCATGACGTGGGTCGCCTGCGGCGTCCCGATCCCGGAGACCGACGTCTGCATCGTCGATGAAGCCGGCCGCCCGCTCCCGGAGCGGCACGAGGGCACGATCCTCGTCCGGAGCCCCTCGGTCATGGCCGGCTACTACCGGAACCCCCAGGCGACGGCCGAGGTCCTGCGGGATGGCTGGCTCGACACGGGGGACCTGGGCTACATGGCCGACGGGTATCTCTACGTGACGGGGCGTCGGAAGGAACTCATCATCCGGGGGGGCCGGAATTACTATCCCCAGGACATCGAGCAGGTCGTTCAAAACGTCGAGGGCATCCGTCGGGGTAACGTCTGTGTCTTCGGCGTGCCCGACGAGCGGGAGGGGACCGAGCGGATCGTCGTCATCGCCGAGACGAGGGTCCGAGACCCCGACCGGTGGGCCCGTATCGAGGCTGAGGTCCGGGAGCGGGTCCTCCGGGAGGTCGGCCTCCCCGTCTCGGAGATCCGGCTGGTCCCGCCGGGGACCCTCCCGAAGACGACCAGCGGGAAGCTTCAGCGGGTGCAGTGTCGGCAGGCGTACCTGGCCGGTGAGGTCCGCCCCATCCGACCCGAGGACGTGCGCCGCCGGAGCCCGCTCCGGTGGCTTCAAGCCGCCGGCCGTCTCCTGCGCCTCCTCCGCCGGGGTCCCTCGTAAATCTCCGGGTCCCCTCGTCCTGCGCGCCTCCTGGAGTGTCCCGAACCTGCCCCTCGGGGACCCGACTGTCGAACGGCCGAACTCCCGGATTGCCGAATTCCCGAATTCCCGAATTCCCGAACTCCCGGATTCCCGAATTCCCGAATCAAATATACACGTCATCCACGAAGCTCTGGCCCGGCCGAAGCCGGCGGGCGACGACGATGAAGGCCGTGTGGGCGACCATGAAGTGGGCCGGCCGCACGCTGTGACCCTTCACGTTCCAGGGTCGGACGAGGACTTCCAGGACCTCGATGGAGCCGTACAGGTTCGAGGCCCGAAGCCACTCGACCGTCTCCTGGACCTGGGGGACCGTCGGGCTGATGGAGACGAGGATCCCGCCGGGCCGGAGGGCGCCCGTCGCCACGGGGAGGCCGTCCGTCGGCGTCGGCAGGTCCAGGAAGGCCCGGTCGAACGACCCCGGCTCGACCTGCGCCCGAGCGATGTCCTCGTTGTGGATCTCGTGGTTCTCCGGGATGTACCCCAGCCAGCGTTCGATGTTCCGGACGGCCCGCCGGATGAAGTCGGCTCGGATTTCATAGGAGACGAGCCGTCCCGTCGGTCCGATGGCCCGGAGGATGACCATCGCCAGGGCGCCCGAGCCGAGGCCCGATTCCAAGACCCGGGCGCCCGGATACAGGTCCCCCCACATCGCCATGATGGCCGAGTCCTTCGGGTAGACGACCTGCGCATGACGGGGCATCTGGAGGAGGTAGTCCCGCAGGGTCGGCCGAAAGACCAGCAGGGTGTGGCCCTTGCTCGACCGGACGGCCGTGCCCTCGGTCTGCCCGATCATGGCGTCCATCGGGACCGACCCCAGGTGGAACGTAAAGTTCTGGCCGGGCTCGAGGCGCGTCAGGTAGTGCCGCCCCTTGGCATCGATCAGGAGGACCCACTCGCCGGCCTGGAGGGGGCCTGTCCGTTGAAGGGTCGCCAGGTCGGACGCCGCCGGCGTCCGATCGTCCTGTCGGGCGGGCCACCGGCGGACGAAATCCGCCCACGCCGTCCGGAGAGCCTCGGGGAAGGACTCAGGCAGGCCGCCCGTCAGGATGGCCCGATAGAGGTCGGGGTCCTCCAGGGCGACCAAGCGCCGGAGGACCGTCAGGTCGGACCAGCCCTGGGCCCGGCAGGCGCCGAGAAAGGCCGTCAGGAAGATTTCGACCTCGGCCCGGCTCCGTCGGCCGGCCTCGTACAGGAGTTCCTTCCAGGCGACCGCCTCGTCGGCCGCCGTCTCGGGGGACGACGCTTGGGTCGGGTCCGACGTCGCAAGGCGTTCCTGATCCCACATCCCCATCCTGCATCTTGTATCTTGCATCCTGCATCTTACATCTTGCATCCCGTAGCGTCACGCCCGCCGGGCGTAGCGGCGGCCGGGCAGGCTGATGATAGCGCCCCGGAGCTCAAGCTCAAAGAGGGCTTCGTACAGCCGTTCCGGGTCGATGCCGGCCTGCCGGGCCTGTTCGAGAAGCTGTTCGATGCCGACGTCACCGTCGGCCGGAAGCCAGGCGAGGAGGCGCCGTTGAACTTCATCGGCGGGCCCGGCTTCAGTCGCCGTCAAGGCCGGCGTCGTCTCGGGCCACCGGAGGCCCTGGGACCAGGCGGCCGGGAGCGAACGGACGACGTCCCGCCAGTGGAGGACCATATGGGCCAGGCCCTGCTGAATAAGATAGTTCGTCCCCAGGCTGGTCTCCTGGAAGACGGACCCCGGCACGGCCATGACCTCGCGGCCCTGGTCGAGGGCCCACCGGGCCGTGTTCAGGGCCCCACTCCGGGGCGGCGCCTCGACGACGAGGACGCCGGGCGTCAGGCCGCTGATGACCCGATTCCGGATGGGGAACAGCTCCGGTCGGGGCGGCGTGTCGGGCGGGTACTCGCTGAGGAGCGTCCCGCCCGCCTGGAGGAGGCGCTCCCGCAGGGTCCGGTGCTCCCGGGGATACGTGACGTTCAGGCCGTGGCCCAGGACGGCGGCCGTGTAGCCGCCCTTCTCGATGCATAGCTGATGGGCGGCGGCGTCGACGCCGACGGCCATCCCGCTGACGACCCCGACGCCGGCCGCGATCAGGGGCTCCAGGAGGAACCGTACGACGTTCTTCCCGTAAACGGTCGCCCGCCGGGACCCCACGACGGCCAGAAGAGGTGCCTCCGGCAGGGGCCACCGGCCCTGGGTCCACAAGACGATGGGCGGTGACTCGATGGCCTTCAGGAGGGGCGGGTACGTGGGGTCGGCGACCGGAACGACCCGGTAGCCCCGACGGACCGAGTCCCGCAGACAGCGCTCGGCCGACGCCCACAGGGAGGCCTCTCGGAGGCGGGCCTGGAGGCCCAGGGGAATGGCGGCGCTCGGCCGCATGAGTTCGGCCGGGCGCCCGACCCACCGGAGGACTTCGTGGGTCCGGCCCCGCAGTTCGGGCAGGAGGGCCGCGGCGACGGCTCCCAGGACGTCTTCGTCGGTCCAGGTCATGAGGGCCCCCATTCGGCAGATGGGCAGATAGGCCGACGGGCCGGTGGGGATCATCCTTCCATCGTCACTTCATCACTCCGTCACTCCGCCAAATGAATAATGCGAATGCGTTCCAAGACATGGAGGCCGTACAGCAGACGGACGGCCATGTCGGGCTCGATGGGACTTTGTTCGAGGATCGTGCGGAGCGTCCGGGTCCCGTCCAGCAGGGGCAGGAGCCGCCGTTCGTCAGGCAGGAGGCCCAGGACGTGGACCTCCAGCCGAAGCTGAGGGACCATCTCGACGTACCCGTCCGGCCCGCCCAGGGCCTCGATATAGCGCTGGGGATTCGGAAGCCAACGGGCGCCCATGACGATGGCCCGCGGGATGGGCAAGTGGAGTTGAATGAGTTCCTCGTCCTTGGACGGGCCGACGACGAAGTGGACGACGCCCTCCGCCCAGGCAAAGACGCTACTCACGATGGCCAGGATCTGGTCCTGGACGGCTTGAAAGAGCTGGTGAGGCGTCAGTACGCCCATCTCGACCAAGATGCGGCCGAGGCGCTTGTCCGGATTCATCCGAAGGCGGCGGGAGGCTTCCTGAAAGGTGGCCTCGTCGATGACGCCCCGCCGGAGCAGGAACTCACCGAGGCGGTCGTCTTTTTGATTCGAGCTGGCGAAGATAATGCGGCCATCCTTGACGTAAATCTTCTTGATAGCCGCCTCGCGCTGAAAGGTCAGTACGCCCGGTACCCGGTAGTCATAAATCTTTTTTAATACGACCGGGACGGGCATGTCGGTCAGGGAGCCGATATACTGAAACGGACTTTCTCGGGTCTCTCCCATCGCTGACATCCAACGGGCATTCGGGAGTTCCGCCGTCGGGTAATACGGTCATCCTCCGGGTCAGCGGTCTGGAGTCTATCCCCTCGCGACCCCGCTCTCACGAGCGGGGCTTGGACGCAGGGCGTACGGCCGGACGACCGGATGCCCCTTTACGTGCCCTCCGCCCGCTCGGGCCGGTAAGGAGCCGCCTTGTACATGCGGACCCGCATGCCCTCGGGCGTCCGCGCGAACTCGACCTCCGTCATCAGGGTCCGGATGAACAGCAGGCCCCGCCCGTGAGGGCTCAGCAGATTCTCCGGCTTCGTAGGATCCGGGACGGCCTCGGGTTCGAAGCCGTTGCCCTGGTCCTGGACCTCGACGTAGAAGCCGTGCGGCTCTAAAATGAACCGCAGGGACACGACCCGGCGGGGGTCCTGGCGGTTGCCGTGAACGATGGCGTTGGCGACGGCCTCGTGGACGGCCAGGAGGGCAAAGTCCCGGTCCTCTTCCGAAAGCGCATAGCCCGAGATGAGGGCCCGGGCGACTTCCTCGGCCAGCGTCAGAAAGGACAGCTGGCTTGGAATGACTAACTCGACCACGGGCCGCCTCCGTCGAGGGTCTCGGGTGCCCAGGTCTCCGCCCCGCACCCGCCCCATTGTATCGAATCGCCGGGACAGTCGCAATGCGTACCTATCGGCTGATCGCCCAGAATCTCAACAGCGTGCGGCCCGCCGTGCGGCGGGCCTTGGCCGAAAGCCGGTGGGCCTGGGTCGACCGGCTCATTCGACGCTTGGCCCGGGCGGGCGTGTACGGCATCGACGTCCAGGTCGACGGGCCGGAGGCGGACCGGGCGGCTCTCTACGAAACCCTCATTCAGCGCCTTCACGAGACGGCCCCCGACGTCCGGCCCGTGATCGACTGGCCGGACCCGACGGCGTGGGCCCGCCTTCTGCCCCGATGTCCCGTGCGGCCTGTCGTGAACTCCCTGGCGGCCTATCCCCTCCACCCGGCGGCCCTGGACGTCATCGGCCGGTTCCGGCCTGAGGTCATCGTCCTGTGTGCTACAGAGGAGACGACGCGGCTGACCCCGGCGGAGCGCCTCGAGCTGGCTTACGAAGCCTACCGGGCCCTTCGGGCCTGTGGCTTAGAAGAGGAGGCCATCTACTTCGACGCCGTCCTGTTTCCCCTCGTGTACCGTCGGCCCGGGACCGACCCGATGGACACCCTGGAGACCATCCGGCGATTACGGGACCATTTCCCCCGATGTCATGTCCTGGTCGGTCTGGCGAACCTCACGTTCCGGTGGGGGGCCGACGAGCGGGCCAAGGCGGCCTGTCAGGCGACTTTCCTGGCGATGGCCGTCGCCGCCGGTCTGGACGCCGTGATCATGGACCCCCTCGTGCCGGTCCTCCGGCGCGTGTGGTCGGCGGCCCAAGCGATCGTAAAGGGTGACGGCTGACTTCTTAGGCAGATGGGCAGGTCGGCAGTCGGCAGGTGGCCGGGTCGGAAAGACGGTAAAGAGCATAGAGCAAAGCGTCCAGAGCAGGAGCTGGGAACCCTCCGTGAGCCTGCGGGCAGTCATCGCCGAACGGGTTCGAAGCGTGCAGGACCGCATCCGACGGGCGGCCGCCCGGGCCGGCCGCTCGCCCGACGAAGTCCTGTGCGTCGCCGTCAGCAAGGCCTTCGGACCGGAGGCCGTCCGGGCCGCCTATGAAGCGGGCCTTCGCCACTTCGGCGAGAACCGCGTCCAGGAAGCCCGTTCCAAGATCCCCCTCTGTCCGTCCGGTCTGACGTGGCACCTGGTCGGGGCCTTGCAGACGAACAAGGCCGCCTGGGCCGTGCGGCTGTTCGAGTGGCTCCACTCGGTCGACCGGGCCGACCTCATCGACGTTCTCGAGCGGGCGTGCGAGCGCTACGACCGGACCCTGCAGGTCCTCATCGAGGTCCGGCTGTCGCCGGAGCCGACCAAGCACGGCTGTACGGAAGACGAACTGCCAGCGCTCGTCGAACGGCTCGCCGACTCGACGCGTCTGCGCCTGGTCGGTCTGATGACCATCCCGCCGTACGACCCGGACCCCGAGGCGGCCCGGCCGTACTTCCGGCGGCTCCGCCAGCTTCGGGACCAGGTCAACGCCGACCTGGCCGCCCGGGGGCTTCCCTGGCGGCTCGACCACCTTTCCATGGGGATGAGCCACGACTTTGAGGTCGCCATCGAAGAGGGGGCCACGATCGTCCGCGTCGGTCAGGCCATCTTCGGGCCGAGGCCGGAAGGTCGATATTAGGTGTCGGGTATGAAAGACTACGGACCGCCGACCATAGACCTGGTTCCGAAGCCGGGTTCGCTTCGTCTCGAGACGGGGTATTCCAATAACTCCGTTCGGTCTATGGTCTGTGGTCTCTTTGGACCCAGCACCCAGGATCGGACGTCCAAAGGAGGTCTACCGGCCGTGAGGAGCGTGATCCTGACCGTCTTGGACTGGGCCATCCAGGTCTACATCCTGCTCATCGTGTTCCGGGTCTTTCTCTCGTGGGGCTTTCTCCCCATCCGGTACTGGCGCTGGCTGGTCCGGCTCACGGAGCCGGTCCTGGCGCCCGTCCGTCGGCTCCTGGGCCGCTCGGCCGTCTCGACGGCCATCGACTTCAGCCCGGCGATCGTCGTCCTGCTGTTAGTCCTCCTCCGGCGGTGGCTCCGGTCTCTGGGATAACGGGGCCGTTCGGTTCGTGAAACCCCGGATGGGTTCAGCCTTATTGGCTCATGGCCCATAGCGGCTATGAACCATTCTCCCGAACCGAACGGTTCTGCTATCTGTCTGGCAGGACCGGGAGGCGGTTCAGGCGAGAAAGGCCGAAGGACTCGGGCCCTTGCTCCCGACGGGGTCCGATGGGTCGGTGGACTGAGCGGGGGAGGCCGGCAAGGGCGGGCTCCGACACTCGGCGGGTGATGAAGGGAACCTGTTGAAGGAGGAGCCATAAGAGCAGGAAGACGACCCAGAGGATAGGTTTCCACGCCGGCAGGACCGGGCGCTTCCGCTCCGCAGGGAGGCGGCGGAGTCGCTCGATGAGCCGCTCCGGCGGACGCGCCGTCCCCCGAAGGGGTCGCAGAAAGGCGTCGACTTGCTTCCAGCGAGGATGTTGACGGCATTCTTCACACATGGGCTCTCCGTCGGGGTCCGGAATCAGGCGTCTGGTGTCGGCCGTTCGGCCTCCCCGTCACCCGACACCGCAACGTGGCTCAGGCAGGGTACGACCTTCACCGGACGCCCGGTTGGTCTATTCTTCAACGAATGCCGTCGGCATTCCGATCACGGCTTCGGCCGTCTTCGACGGGATCTCCGTCGAGACCAGGGCCGGGTACTCGGCCTGGAGCCGACGGGCCAGCAGGTTGCGGGCCCGGTTCAGGCGGGACTTGACGGTCCCGACGGGGATGCCCAGCGTCTGGGCGATCTCTTCATAGGGGAGTTCCATGAACTCCCGCATGACGAGGACGGCCTGGAGTTCGTCGGGCATGTCCTGGAAGGCCCGCCGCAGGGCCCGCCGGACGTCCCGGGAGAGGAGGGTTCGCTCCTGGGCATGGAGGCTGGCGTTCCACCACTCTCGAGCCTCGAGCCAAAGCCGGCGCAGGAGGCGACGTTCATACCGTCGTCGCCGGTAGGCGTCGATACAATAGTTGTAAGCCGTCCGCATGAGCCAGTACTTCAGATTCGTGTGGTGACCCAGCTTTTCCAAGTTCTGGAACAGTCGGAGGAAGATCTCCTGCGTGTACTCCTCGGCCAGGGTCGGACTGTGGGTGAAGTGATAGCAGAACTGATAGACCATGGGGGTGAAGGCTTGGACGAGCCACTCCCAGGCCTCGGGGTCTCCGTCTAACCAACGCTGGTACCACCGATGAGTCGCCAGGGGTGTGTCGGGAGGCAGTTGGAAAGACCCATCTTGAAGGTCCCGGTCTTTCGACGACATCGAATCCCCTCCTGAGCAGGCCGGTCGGGTATGTCCCCAACCGCTGGGCCGGTCGAAAGGGGATCGATGATAGCCACTTTCCCGGGTCGGGTCCACATCTCATAGATCCGGCCATAGACCATAGACCCCAGACCATAGACCGGCTTGGGCCCAGGGGGGTTATGGTCTATGGTCCATGGTCTGTGGTCCATGGTCGGATACCGAGGGTCCGATCCCGGTCCCGTCGGATTTAGGAGACCGGTTCTAGTCAATAGGGGTAAAGGGCAAAGGGCTGATACTCTATGCGCTATGCTCTTTGCCCTTTATCGGAGGCGGCCGCAAGGGGTGATCCTGGGTCGGGTGCGTACCGGATTTGTATCCTATATCCTGCATCTTGCATCCCTTGCCTGACCCCCAAATGATGTATCCCTTGGAAGATACGATCGTGGCCGTCAGCACGCCGCCGGGCCGGGGCGCCATCGGCATCGTACGGCTCTCGGGGCCGCGGGCCTTCGAGATGGCTTCTCGGGTGTTCCGTCCCCAGGCGGGGTCCCTGCCGGCGGGAGACGTCGGAACGGCCGAGATGCCCGTCGCCTGGCCCGTCCGTCGGGTCCTCCTGGGGACCTTCGTGGACCCCGCCGGGGATGAGCCCATCGACACGGGCTTCCTCATCCTCTTTCAGGCGCCCCGGAGCTTCACGGGCGAGGACTTGGCCGAATTCCACCTCCACGGAAGCCCGCCCGTCCTGCGGGCCGTCGTCGACGTCCTGACCCGACTCGGGGCTCGACCGGCTCAACCCGGCGAGTTCACCTACCGGGCCTTCGTCCACGGGAAGGTCGACCTCGCCCAGGCGGAGGCCCTGAACGACCTCATCCAGGCCGACGCCCTCTGGCAGGCCCGCTCGGCCCTTCATCACCTCCAGGGCCACCTGTCCCGGACGCTCCAGGCCTGGAAGGCAGACCTCATCGAGCTGATCGCCCGTTACGAGGCGGCCGTCGATTTCGGAGAGGCGGAAAACATGCAGTTCTTCGAGCCCGGCGAGGCCGAACGCCGGCTGGACGACCTCATCGGACGCGTCGCCGACCTGCTGGCGACCTACCGCCAGGGCCGGGCCCTGCGAGAGGGCCTCCGGGTCGTCATCGTCGGCAAGCCGAACGCCGGCAAGTCGTCCCTCTTCAACGCCCTCCTGCGGGAGCCCCGGGCCATCGTCACGCCCCTGCCGGGCACGACGCGGGACTTCATCACGGAGCGCCTCATCGTCGACGGCCTGGCCGTCGAGCTCGTCGACACGGCCGGCGTGCGCCCGACGCTCGAGGTCGTCGAACGGCTCGGGATCGAGCGGACCCTCCGCCAGATCGCCGAGGCCGACCTCGTCCTGTGGGTCTTGGACGGGTCCGTCCCCCTGGACGCCGAAGACGACGCCGTATACGCCGTCATTCGGGACAAGCCCTTCCGGGCCTTCCGAAACAAGACCGACCTGCCGGCGGCCTGGCCCCCCGAAGCCTTCACCGTCCGATACGGTACGCCTCTCCAGGGGTCCATCTCCTGCGAGACCGGCGAGGGCGTGGCCGACGTGATGGACGTCCTCCGGGCCGCCGTGCGGGACGTTCAGCAGACCTGGCGGGACCACGCCGTCGTCGTGACCAACGCCCGTCACGAGGCCTGCCTGCGGCGGGCCCGTCAGGCCCTTCAGCGGGCTCGGTACGGCATACGGACCCAGGCCCCCGAGCCCATCGTCCTGGAAGACCTGCGGTCGGCCCTCCGGGCCCTCGACGAGATCACCGGCGAGACGGACGTCGAGGACATCCTGGGTCGCATCTTCGCCCAGTTCTGCATCGGCAAGTAGGGCGCGTACGCGCCCTGTCCGGCGTTCGCCATTCGCCCTCACTGCCCTATGTCTCGACGGAAGGTCTCGACGCCGGGTTGTAAGACGAGCACCAAACGTTGAACGGCCCGATCGCCGAAGGCCGGGACGTCTATGCGATAGACGGATCTCTGCAAGCGCTCGAAGGGAATCGCCTCGTAAGACACCGTCCGGACCGACGTCAGGCGGTCGTCGGGCAGGTACACCAGCCACGGCATCGGCCGACCCGCAAAGTACCGGCTCTCGGCCCCGCCCGGCCCCCCCGTCCGGCCGATATCGACCTCGGCGATGACCTCCTGCAAGCCGTCCAAGGTCTCCACATACGTGAGCCGCAGTTGGGCGCTCGTGTATCCGACCAGTTCCCGATAGCCGATGAACCGTCGAATGCCCAGACCCCGGTACATGTCCAGCCAACTGGCCAGCCAGGTAAACGGAAGTCGCCGGAAGTCCCAATCGTGCATGCCGATGGCCAGCGGGTATCCGCCGTCGAGGGCCATCGCCTCGGGGACGTCCGGCAGGTGGACCCAATAGGTCACGAAGCCGGCCGCCTCAACGATGGGCCGGCGGTCCAGGGCAAACATCGTGAGGGCGTGCATGAGGGGAAGGCCCAGGGACTGCGCCACGACGGGCGTCGCCCGCGTGTACTGGTGCAGGGGCGGCGCGAAGGCGACCGGGGCCTGCCCGAAGGCGGCCCGGATTTTCTCGATGCTCTGCCGCAGACGGGCCTCCTGGGCCGCCGACGACGGGGGAATGCCCCGGAGCAGGTCGTAGAACTCCGACATCCAGAGGGGCTTCTGACCCCGGGCCGCGTCCCGGCACCAGTCGTCCAGAAATATCGTCGTGTGGAGAAAGCCGTGGGACTCGATGTCCAGGACGCCGGCGTCAAAGAGCCGCTTCAGCGCCTGGAACTCGGCGGGAAAGTCGTAGTAGGGGTCCGTCCAACTGCCCCGGCCGACGAAGACGACGTCCCGACTGTCGAAGACCTGCCCGCATCGCCGTGAGACGGCCTGGCCCTGAACGAGAAGGTCGCCGTTCCCGGCGTCGCCGTCATCGACGAAACCCGGTACGTACATGACGCTCAAGGCGGCCTGCCGGGCCCGGAGCATGTCGGCGATCCGGTCCCACTCGGCGGGCGTGATCTCGGGGTACCGCGTCAGGGGCGGCGGGGGCTGGTTCCGGAGCCAAATCTTCGAGCCCGTCTGGGGGTCGTCCATGCGAAGGACGGCCGTCCGCCGGAGGGGCGCCATCCAGAGGCCATAGGGGGAACTGGCCACCAGCCAATCCCGGACGACCCCGTTCAGGCCATCCGTGTGGGTCACCCAGTAGTCCAGCTTGGGCTTTAACATGAAGAGCTGGTCCGTCGGCACGGCGACGGCGACGGCCCCCCCTTCCCCGTAAATCCGGAGCGTCAACAGCGGACTCCCGTCCGCTCCCGTCGCCAGGACCCGGACGCCCGGTTGGGGCCGCAGGCGCCGCATCGCCCGGGGCGCGACCGTATAGGCCCGGGCCGCCGAGTCCTCCCAGGGGTCCAGGGTCTGAAGCCCCCGCAGGGTCGTCGAACCGCCGTCCGTCACGCCGAAGAGGTCCGCCAGCCGCCCGTCCCAGGTCTCGACGGGCCCCCACAGGGTCGCCCCCGCCCAGACGGCCTGCCGAAGGGCCTGCACGTTGGCATCGGAGACGGCCCCCGCCGGACAGGCCAGCCAGAGGACCGACGCCGGGACCCGTCGGAACGTAAACTCCTCGGGCCGCAGAGGCTGGAGGTCGATCCACCGGATGTCAAAGGGGATGCCGTGCAGGAGGAGGAGCTCGACGATGCCCCGATAGGCCGAAGTCGACGGCGCCCACCAGACGGGCTCCGACGGCGACAGGGCCGCCTGACAGGTGAGGACCCAGACCCGGAGCTGGACCTCTCGGAGGACCCGACTGCTCCCCAGGGGTCCACTGAAGGTCCCCCACGCTACGAAGACGGCGAGTAGCGAATAGCGGGTGGCGAATCGCGAGCGGCGAATCGCGCATAGGGCCGTTCGCCATTTCGCCATTCGCCGTTCGCTAATCACGGTTTGCCCCATGGGCATACCTCCGTGGGGTCCGGCCGATACGACGCGTCCGTCCCATGTGGACCAACGTACCGACACACACGATCAAGATCAAGACCTTGGTGGCGACCCGGACGGCGGCCTCGGACGGGCGGAGGCGGAAGACCTGCTCGGCCAGGCGGATGGTGAACCACGTCCGGTCGGGTTCGGCTGTACCCCCGAGACGGCGCAGGGCCCGGGCGACCGTCGTCAGGAAGCACTCCCCGAGCCAGTAGTCCGAGGCCTGAGATGCGATGATAAAAATAATTGAATAGTATATGTAGAACGTGGTCAGACGGGGCCAGCGCCGCCAAAATAGCAACGGGACCCCCCCGACCCACAAGACCATCGCCGCCGCATGAAGAAAGTCTACGATACCCGCCAGAAACGAATACACCATCGACCCCCGACACCGCAGGATGCAAGATATAGGATGCAGGATCCAGGATGCAAGGTACCGATGTGCCGCCTCAGGTCTTTCCCAAATTCCTTCCGACTCATTAAAACTCGGCCTCGGGTCCCGGGAGAGGCGGGAGACCGGAGCCTGTTTCCAAACTCACCGCCGAGGCGCAGAGGACGAGGGTTTTTCTTCGATTCTTTCTCCGCGTCCTCGGCGTCTCAGCGATGGAATGGGACCCGAACCTCACTTGGTCTCCTCTATCCCACCTGATAAGATATGCTCCATCCCCAATCGCGCGTCCTTGTCGAAGGAGGATGCCGATGGCGACGGTCGAGCGGCCTGCCGTAGAAATCCCGATATCTCCCGAACGGCTGGCCGAATGGGTCGTCGAGGCCCGGCGGTGTACCATCGAGCTGGTCGCCGACCTGACGCACGAGCAACTCATCGGGCCCCGCCTCGACATCGTGAATCCCCTCCTGTGGGAGATCGGGCATGTCGCCTGGTTCCAGGAGCGGTGGGTCCTCCGGCACGTGTGCGGCTTAAAGCCCGTCCGACCCGATGCCGACGACCTTTACGACTCGATCGCCATCCCCCACGAGCTCCGGTGGGACCTGCCCCTGCCGTCTTTCGACGAGACCCTGGCGTACATCGAGGCCGTCCGGGACCGGGTCGTCGAGCAACTCCACCGGGGCACGCCCAGCGAGACCCTGAAGTACTTCGTCCTCTACACGATCTTCCACGAAGACATGCACGACGAGGCCTTCACCTATACGAGGCAGACGCTGGGCTATCCGCCGCCCCGCCTTTCGGTCGTCGGCCCGGCCCCCCGGGTCCCCGACGGCGGCCCCCTCCCCGGCGACGTCGAGGTCCCGGGCGGGGAGTTCTGGCTCGGGGCCACGCCGGACGAGCCGTTTGTATTCGACAACGAGAAGTGGGCGCATCCCGTGCGGGTCGAGCCCTTCCAGATCGCCCGGGCGCCGGTGACGCAGGCCGAGTTTCTGGCCTTCGTCGAGGACGGCGGCTACGAGCGGTCCGAATTCTGGAGCGAGGCCGGCTGGCGGTGGCGGCAGGCGGCCGACGCCCGTCATCCGGTCTACTGGCGGAAGGAGCGGAACGGCGTCTGGCTCCGACGGCACTTCGACGCCTGGGTCCCCTTAGAGCCGCACAGGCCCGTCCTTCACGTGAACTGGTACGAGGCGGAAGCTTACTGCCGATGGGCCCGCCGGCGTCTTCCCACGGAGGCCGAATGGGAGCTGGCGGCCTCGGCCGAGCCGACGTCCGACGGCCGGGGCATCACGACCCGCAAGCGGCGCTTTCCCTGGGGCGATGACCCGCCGGACTCGACCCGGGCCAACATGGACTGGCAGGCGATGGGTTGTATCGACGTGGGCGCCCTGCCGGCGGGGGACAGCGCCTTTGGGTGCCGCCAGATGATCGGCAACGTCTGGGAGTGGACGGCCGACGACTTTCTCCCGTACCCGGGCTTCGTCCCGGACCCCTACCGGGAGTACTCCCTGCCGTGGTTCCGAACCCATAAGGTCCTGCGAGGCGGATGCTGGGCCACTCGGCGCCGACTGATCCGCAACACGTGGCGGAACTTCTACGAGCCCCATCGGCGGGACGTCTGGGCGGGATTCCGGACGTGCGCGAGGGATGCGGGATAGAGTCCCGGGTGCCGGCGCCAGGTCCTGGCGGAAAGGACCGCAGACCCGGGACCATAGAGCCCACCATCGGTTTCGGGGACCCGGGACGACGGGCGTCCCATTGCTTCACGCCCCGCTTGGGCCAGCGGGGCCCAGCGTGGACCTATCGGCCTATCGGCCGAATGGCCGAACGCCCGAACTGCCAAACTCCCGAATGCCCGGCCCCCTCCATCCGGTGACCATGCGGATATGAATCGTCACGCCGGCCCCGCCGGGTTCGCGGCGGGGGAATCGGGTCACGGCGCTCCGCTGGGCCCGCATCTTGCGGTCGTTGAGTCATCGGGTCGTCGTGGACCAGACGTATCGGAATCAGCGCTGTGACCTTCTCGTGGCCCTTCATGCCCGTCACAGTCAGGCGGCCGTCGAGCGCTTCCGGGCCCGGTGGCCGGACCGTCCCATCGTCCTGACCCTGACGGGCACGGACCTGTACGGGGACATTCATCGAGACCCCCAGGCCCGGGCCGTCCTGGCATGGGCGACCCGCCTGGTCGTGCTCCAGCCCCTGGGCGTGGACGAACTGCCGGCTCATCTGCGGGCGAAGGTCCGGGTCGTCTATCAGTCGGCCGTCCGGCCCCCGAACGTACCGCCGCCCCGGACGGACGTCTTCGAGGTCTGCGTCATCGGCCACCTGCGGCCCGTCAAAGACCCCTTCCGGGCGGCCTGGGCGGCCCGGCGCCTGCCGGCCTCGTCCCGCATCCGGGTCCTCCACCTGGGAGCGGCCCTGAGCGACGATATGGCGGCCCAGGCCCGGGCCGAGATGGCCGTCAACCCCCGGTACCGATGGCTCGGAGAACTGCCCCGGTGGAGGACGCTTCGGGTCCTGGCCCGGGCCCGGCTCCTCGTCCACAGTTCAGAAATGGAGGGCGGGGCCAACGTCATCTCCGAGGCCATCGCCTGCGGCACGCCGGTCCTGGCGTCCTTCATCCCGGGCAACGTCGGCCTGCTGGGACCGGACTATCCGGGCTACTTCTCCGTGGGCGACACCGAGGCCCTGGCGGCCCTCATGCACCGGGCCGAGACGGACTCGGCCTTCTACGAGGCCCTGC
Source organism: bacterium HR11 (assembly GCA_002898535.1). NCBI lineage: Bacteria > bacterium HR11. The sequence continues at coordinate 159,397 of BEHN01000002.1, read as the reverse complement.
AAGCCGGCGTGGCCCGGCAAAAACCCCTGGTCGACCCAGCCCGGGAGCGGCAGAGCTGGGCCGAACTCCTGGAGGAACTCCTCGGAGGACTCCGATGACGACGGTCGAAGGGTCGGACCGCTTCCGCCTGATCGAGGCGGATTCGCCCGAGCAGGCCCGGGCCCGCTTTGCCCGAGACGTCCGGGCCGGCCTGACGGCCACGCCGAAGTATCTTCCCTGCCGGTACTTCTACGACGACGAGGGTTGCCGCCTGTTTCAGGCCATCTGCGAGCTCCCGGAGTACTACCTGACCCGGACGGAACTGGCCATCCTGAAGGCCCGGGTCGGCGAGATCCTCCGACAGCTTCCCCCGGCGGTCGTCCTGGTCGAATTGGGCAGTGGGGACGCCCGAAAGACCCGGGTCCTCATCGAGGCCCTCCTCCAGCGGCAGGCGTCGCTCCTCTATGTGCCCGTCGACATCTCCCGGACGGCCCTGGTCGAGAGCGCCCGGGACCTCCTGCGGGCCTATCCCGGCCTCACGGTCACGGCCGTCGCCGCCGAATACGACGACGGCCTGCCCTACATCGCCGAGATAGCCGGCGGCCGTGCGGGGGCGGGCCGTCCGCCCCTGCTCGTCCTCTGGCTGGGCTCCAGCATCGGGAACTTTGACCCGCCGGACGCCGTCGCCTTCCTCCGCCGGGTCCGCCCGATCATGACGCCGGCGGACGCCTTCCTCGTCGGGATGGACCTTCACAAGGACCGGGCGGTCCTCGAGCCGGCTTACGACGACGCCCAGGGGGTCACGGCCCGCTTCAACCGCAACCTGCTGGCCCGCATCAATCGGGAGCTCGGGGGCCGCTTCGACGTGAGGGCCTTTCGGCATCGGGCCTTTTACAACGAGGCCCGGCGGCGCATCGAGATGCACCTCGTCAGCGAGCGGGACCAGCGGGTCGCCGTCGAGGCCCTGGGCCTGGAAGTCGCCTTCACGGCGGGCGAGGCCGTCCATACGGAAAATTCGTACAAGTACACCTTTGAAGACATCGACGCCATCACGGGCGCCGCCGGGTTTCGCTTGGCGGGTCAGTGGCTGGATGAACGCCGGTACTTCAGCGTGAATCTCCTCCGACCGGCCGGGTGAGCCCCCGGACTGCCGAACTCCCGAATTGCCGAACTCCCGAACTCCCGATATCATCATCATGAGGAGGTCGGACGATGGCCGTCGTCGCGGAGCGCCGGCGTTTTACGGTCGACGAATACTATCGGATGGCCGAGGCGGGCATCCTGACCGAAGACGACCGTGTGGAACTCCTGGAGGGGGAAGTCTTTCAGATGTCGCCCATCGGAAGTCGACATGCCGCATGCGTAGGCCGACTGACTCATATCCTACCTTCTCGATTGGGAGGCCGGGCCATCGTGGGGGTCCAGAACCCGCTTCGTCTGGACGTGTACAACGAGCCTCAGCCGGACGTGGCACTCCTGCGGCCCCGGGATGACTTTTATGCTTCCAGCCATCCGGGACCGGGGGACGTCCTGTTGGTCGTCGAGGTCGTCGAGACGACGGCCTCCTACGACCGTTCCCTAAAGGTCCCGCTCTATGCCCGGTTCGGGGTTCCCGAGGTGTGGCTGGTCGACCTGAACGCTGAAACGGTCGAGGTGTACCGGGGACCGTCGGCGAGCGGGTATCAGGACATACGGTACCTCGGGCGGGGCGAGACGCTTGCGCCGGCGGCCTTTCCGGACGTGGCTATCCCCGTCGATGCGGTCCTGGGATAGGGGGACCGGCAGTTCGGGAATTCGGGAGTGGGCTTTATCCTGCATCCCGTACCATGACCGCCTCGACTTCATCTCGCAGGGGGGGCTGACGGAGCTGAGCCTCGACCCACGCCTCGGCCCGGGCCAGGTCCTCAGCGGCGACGGCGTCCTCGGCCCGGAAGGGGACGGCCTGCCGGAAACGGGCCAGGACGGCCTCGATGCGGGGACCCGAGCGCAGGGGCCGTCGGAGGTCGATGCCCTGGGCGGCCGCCATCAGCTCGATGGTCAGGACGCGGCGGGTGTTCTCGACGACCTGGAGGGCCTTCCGGGCGGCCCACAGGCTCATGCTGACGTGGTCTTCCTGATTCCCGGAGGTCGGGATCGTGTCGACCGACGCCGGATGGGCGAGGGTCTTGCTTTCGCTGACGAGGGCGGCCGCCGTAACCTGAAGGAGCATGAAGCCCGAGTTCAGGCCCGGCTCGGGCGTCAGAAAGGCCGGCAGGCCCGACATCTCGGGCGTCATCAAGTGGAAGACCCGACGTTCCGAGATGGCGCTCAGGGTCGTCATGACGGTCGCCAGCAGGTCGGCCGCCATGGCGACGGGGGCCCCGTGGAAGTTGCCGTTGTAGACGGGCGTCCCGTCCTCCAGGAAGACGGGATTGTCCGTGACGCTGTTCATTTCCGTTTCCAGGACCCCCTGAATGAACCGGAGGGCCTCCAGGACGGTCCCATGGACCTGGAGCATACAGCGCAGGCTGTAGTTGTCCTGGATTTTGCCGCACGCCCGGTGGTGTTCCAGGATTTCCGAGCCCTCGAGCCAGACCCGGACCTGACGGGCGACGACCCGAAAGGCCGGGTAGGGCCGGGTCTCATAGACGGGCGGGTCCATCGGGTGGACCGAACCCTGGGCGGCGTCCAGGGTCATCGCCCCGGCCAGGTCGGCCAGGGCGAGATTCTCGAAGGCCCGGTGAAGGGCCACGGCGAGTAAGGCCGTCGAGGCCGTCGTCCCGTTGATGAGGGCAATCCCCTCCCGGGGTTCCAGGGAGAGCGGCGTGATACCGTGCGCCGACAGGACCTCTCGGGCCGGATGGGGCCGGCCGTCGACCCAGCAGGCGCCCTCGCCCATCAGGGCCAAGACCATGTGGGCCAGGGGTGCCAAGTCACCGCTCGCGCCGACGGAGCCCTGGGCCGGGACCCAGGGGACGAGGCCGACCTCGAAGCATCCCAGCAGATGCTCGATCAGCTCGGGCCGGACGGCCGAGTGGCCGAGGGCCAACGTGTGGGCCCGGAGAAGGAGCATGGCCCGGACGACCGTCGGGGGCAGGGGCTCGCCGGTCCCGGCCGCATGGCTTCGGACGAGGCGGACCTGAAGCTCCCGAAGCCGGTCCTCGGGGATGCGCTGGTCCTTCAGCCTTCCGAAGCCGGTGTTGACGCCGTAGACGACCTCGCCCCGGGCCATGCGTTCGAGCAGGGCCTGACGGCGGCGCGCCAGGAGTCGGCGGCGTTCGTCGGACAGGGCGGGCCGGTCCCGACCGTCCAGGAGGTCGATCAGGCGGGCCAGCGTCATCCGGTCTTCACCGAGACGAAACATGAGGCGTCCCCCATGGACCGGGGTTAGGTGCTCGGGATGGGGTGTCCGCCATCCAGCGCTCGGGCCTGGCGTGGAATGCGTGATGCAGGATACAAGATGCGGGATGCAGGATGCAAGACGCAGGATGCCTGACCGCTTATCACTTTCATGAGGTGGCCTCGGCTGACTGTCCCCATGCAAAGACCCGGCGTCGAGGCCACGGGAGATGTCGCCGGATGAAGCGGACACTCAGCCGGACCCGGCGGGCCAGGTGTCGAAGGTAGTAGATGCCCACCCGGAGCAGGGAGAGGCGGGGGCCTTGGCTTCTTGCAGGGGAGGCGGACCGAGGGCGTGGCCTGGGTCACGGCCTGCCCGACGGCGGTCCACAGGACGAGGGCGACCCCGACCCGGAGGGTGAAGCGGGCCAGGTCCTGGGGGGTGCGGAACTGGGTCCATTCCAACTTCACGCCGAAGCGGCAACCCTTGGTATCGCGGAGTTGCTCCTCCAGGCCCATGCGTCGGTCATACAGGGCCACGATGTCCGCCAGGGGGTCGGGCAGGTCGGTGGCCAGCCACCAGGGCGCCTCCTGCCCCACGGCCCAGACGCCCACGACCCGAACCCGGACGGCCCGGCCCTCAGGTCCACCGCCTGCCCCGGGGCCAGGGGCCAGTCGCGCAGGAGACGGCCCCCGTGGATTTCGTGGTAGACCATGAGGTCGGCGACCAGGCGGACGACGAACGACGGCTTCAGCTCCAAGAGGAGCTGCAACCACTGGACCCGGTGGAAGCCGCGGTCACACAGGAGGACCGCCGCTGGGCCGACCTCCCGCAGGGTGTGGACGAGCAGCCTTAGGAACGCGTGCTCCCATGTATTCTGCGACCGGAACATCTGCGTCTTGCGAAAGGCCGCCACCTGGACCGGGATCGCCCGAGGCCACCCGCATCTGGAGGTCGTGATGCCCTTCCGTCCCGTCGAGGGCGATCCGGAGCCGTCGGCCCGCGCCCAGGAGCCGAAGGCGTTGCGCCGTGAGCACCTGATCATCGATCCGAGGGTTCCGCAAGAGCCGGTCGAGCCGATTCCAGGCACGGCCGAGTTGAATCCCCAGCCGGACGGCCAGATGGCCCGCCACGGCCAACGACGTGGCCTGGGCCGCTTCGGCGATGGCCGCAATCACCAGGGCCAGGGTCTTCTGCTGAGAGCGGCGAAAAGGGCTTAACAAACTCTTCCACATGGGGTATCGTGTCATGGGGCACATGGGTTTCACCTCCGTTTGGGATGGGGTTCTTACTTCCCATCGTAGGCGACCCGTGTGCCCTTGGCCTACCCCAAAAGTGATAAGCGGTCAGGCGGGATATCGGACTCTGCGGTACCGGGACTCGGGTCCGGTGTTCGCGGTCGCCCTTTGCTGAACCCCGAACACCGGAAGTCGAACCCCGAAGCCCGGACCCGACTCGATAGGGGCATCGGGTCTCGGGTGGGGCGGGTTTGGTATCGGGGGGCCAGGGGCGGAGTCGGGTGGAGAGGCTGAACTGCGGGCTCCGACAGAACGTTCACCTCTGAGAGAGGCACTTTATTTCAGATTCCAGATGCGGGCTGGCGGAAACCCCCTGGATATATCCTGCATCGGCCTCCTCCACGGGGCCGAAGGGATGGCCTGAGCCCGTTTTCCCCGGAGGTGAGCCATGCGGGCGATGTTCATTCGGGACTTTGGCGGACCGGAAGTCTTCGAGCTTCGGGATATCCCCCGACCGGAGCCGGGACCCGGGGAAGTCCTCGTCCGGGTCGTCGCTTCCTCGGTGAATCCGGTCGACTACAAGATCCGGCGGTCGGGCCGGTGGGCCGGCGTGCAACCGCCGGCCATCATCGGCTACGACGTGTCGGGCGTCGTCGAGGCCGTGGGACCGGGCGTCCGGGACTTTCGGGTCGGCGATGAGGTCTACTACACGCCGGAAATCTTCGGGGGCCGGCCCGGGAGTTATGCCGAGTATCACGTGGCGCCCGAGTCTATCGTGGCCCGGAAGCCGCGCAACCTCTCCCATCTGGAGGCCGCCGTCGTACCCCTGGCCGGCGGCACGGCCTGGGACGCCCTGATCACCCGTGGGGGCCTCCGGGTCGGGGAGACGGTGTTCATCCACGGGGCTTCCGGGGGCGTCGGCCATCTGGCCGTGCAGATCGCCAAGGCCGCCGGGGCTCGGGTCTTGGCGACCTGTCGGACGGAGAGCCTCGCCTTCGTCCAGGGCTTGGGTGCCGACCGGGTCATCGACTATCGAAAGGAAGACTTCGTGGAGGTCCTCCGTCGCGAGACGGACGGCGTCGGGGTCGACCTGGTCCTGGACTGCGTCGGCGGGGACGCCGTCGTGCGGGCCCTGGAGGTCGTCCGGCCCCACGGCCGCATCGTGAGCATCGTGAGCGTGCGGGGCGACTTGGGACCGGCCCACGTCCGGAACATCACGGTCCACTTCCTGTTCCTCGAGCGGGCCCGTTACAAGCTGGACGCCCTGCGGACACTGATCGAGCGGGGTCAACTGAAGCCGGCCATCGACACCGTCTTCCCCCTCGAGGAGGTCGCCCGGGCCCACGAGCGTCTCGAGGCCGGCGGCGTCCGGGGGAAGATCGCCCTCCGGGTCGCCGGTGATTGATACGGGGGTCCCCGGAGGACCGGTGTCGGGTCTTCGGGAACCCGGCGCCGGGTGGGTCCGGCTTTTCCCAGACCCTCGACCGGAGGTCCGGGGCCTGGCCCCTGGGACCCCATGCCCGGGCCTCCCGAATGGCCGGGTTCCCGAACTCCCGTGTCACAGCGGGTAGACCTTAAAGTGGGCATCGGCGGCCGGGGCCGAGTGGGTCAGGGCCCCGACGCTGATGGCGTCGACGCCCGTGGCGGCGTAATCCTGGACGTTGTCTATCGTGACGCCGCCGCTGACCTCCAGCCAGGCCCGGCCCTGGGTCATCTGAACGGCCTGTCGGACCTGGTCCGGCGACATGTTGTCCAGCAAGATGCGCCGGAAGCCGAGCGCCAGGACTTTCTGAAGCTCCTCCAGGGACCGGACTTCGACCTCCGGCTCCAGGCCGGTCGCTTCCTGGAAAAGGGCATCCCGCAACCCTGCCAGACCCTCGATACCACCGATGAGAGCCAAGTGGTTGTCCTTGATGAGGAGGCCGTCCGAGAGGCTCATCCGGTGGTTGGTCCCGCCGCCCACGCGGACGGCGTACTTTTCGGCCCACCGCCACAGGGGCGTCGTCTTCCGGGTGTCCAGGATGGCGACCGGATAGGGCCGGACGGCCTCGACCATCCGGCGGGTCAGCGTGGCGATGCCCGACAGACGTTGGAGGAGGTTAAGGGCCGTCCGCTCCCCCATCAAGAGGGCGTGGGCCGGGCCCTCGACATGCCCGATCTCCTGCTCCGGGACGACGGTCGCCCCGTCCTCACAGAACCACCGGGCTTGCACGTCCGACGTGATGAGGTAGAAGACCCGCTCGAAGAGGGGGAGGCCCGCTAAGACGAAGGTCCGTCGAGCCCGCAGGACCCCGCGCGCCCGCCGGTCGGGCGGGATGAGCCGCCGGGTCGTGACGTCCCCGTAGGGGGCGTCCTCGGCCAGGGCGGCCCGGAGGAGGTCATCGATCTCGGCGACGGTCTTACCAAACAGGGCGGCGTAGTCCCACATGGTTCGGGGCCGGGGGACGATAGGGCAGTCGGGCCGTCCGGTCCCAGGTCCCGGGAGAGGCGGAAGACCGAGAAGCCGGGATTGCAGGACGGGCTTGCGGGAAAAAGGAATTTTGAAGCGAATTCTACCGTTCCAAGTCCGCCAGGTATCGCTGGATCCGGCTTCGCTGGTCTTCCAACTGAGCCAGCCTGTCCCGCGTCTCCTGCACGATGGCCGGCGGGGCGTTTTCGACGAAGGCCGGACTCTCGAGGCGCTGGCGCAGGTGTTGAACCTGCTGGTCGAGCCGCTGGATCTCCCGGTGAAGCCGCTGGCGCTCCCGCTCCAAGTCGATGTACTGGGCGACCTCCAGTTCGAGTTCGTGGTCCCCGAGGGTGTCATAGACCCAGCCGGCGAGGCGCCGGACGGGCCCGATCTCGAGGTCGCTCAGCCGGGCCAGGAATCGGACCATCCCGGCGTGCCGGGCCAGGCGGTCCGTGAGGGCCGGGTCGGCGGCCGGCGTGAGGCGGCCCCGGAGCTCGGCCGCCGGCGGCACGTTGAGCTCGGCCCGGATCTGACGGAACTTGGAGACGATGGCCCACAGGCGGTCGACGAAGGCGGCGTCGTCGGGCCACCGGCGGGCCAGATTCGGGACGGGGTAGGGGGCGGAGGCCAGGAAGGCCGTCGGCCGTTCGGCCAGGGGGAGATGGCTCCAGAGCTCCTCGGTGACAAAGGGGATATAGGGATGGAAGAGCCGCAGGCTCGTGTCCAGGACGTGGACGAGGACGGCCTTGCGACGGCGGGCGGCCGGCGTCTGGGGGCCTTCCTGGAAGTCGAGCTTGGTGGCCTCGATGTACCAGTCGCAGAAGTCGTTCCAGAAGAAGTTGTAGGCCTTTCGGGTCGCCTCGTTGACCTCGTAAGCCTCCATGTGGGCCGTCACGCTCTGGACGGTCTCGTCGAGGCGGGTCAGGATCCAGCGGTCGAAGACGTCCAGTTCCTCGGCCGGCGGCAAGGGCGGGGCCGTCTCCCGGGCCTCGAACTGGAGGAGGACAAAGCGGGTGGCGTTCCAGAGCTTGTTCATGAACGTGCGGTAGCCCTGGGCCTGCTGGCGGGAGAAGGGCATGTCCGTCCCGGGGGCGACCAGGCGGGCCATCGTCAGGCGCAGGGCGTCGGCTCCCAGGTCCTGGACGATGTCCATCGGGTCGATGACGTTGCCCCGGGTCTTGCTCATCTTCTGGCCCCGCTCGTCCCGGACGAGGCCGTGGATGTAGACCTCGTGGAAGGGGACCCGGCCCGTGAAGTGAAGGCCCATCATGACCATCCGGGCGACCCAGAAGAAGATGATGTCGAAGCCCGTGACGAGGAGGTCCGTCGGATAGAAGGCCCGCAGGTCGGGCGTCTCGTCGGGCCATCCGAAGACCCCAAAGGGCCAGAGGGCCGAGCTGAACCAGGTGTCCAGGACGTCCGGGTCCGGCCGAAGCTCGGCGTGCCCACAGCCGGGGCATGTCTTCGGGAGGGGGTCATCGACGAGGGTCGTCCCGCAGGCGTCGCAGTAGGCGGCCGGGATCGAGTGACCCCACCAGATCTGGCGGGAGATGCACCAGTCCCGGATGCGGTACAGCCAGTCGAGGTAAGTCGTCTTCCAGTTGGGCGGGATGAACCGGGGCCGGTCCCGAAGGCCTTCCTCGATGGCCGGCTCGGCCAGGGGCTTCATCCGGACGAACCACTGCCAGGAGAGCCGGGGCTCGACGACCGTGTCGCACCGGTAACAGTGGCCGACGGCATACTGGTAGGCCTCGACCCGCTCGATGAGGTTCTGCCGGGTCAGGTCCTCGACGATGCGCCGGCGGGCCTCGAAGCGGTCCAGGCCCCGGTAAGGACCGGCATTTTCGTTCATGTGGGCCGTCTCGTCCATGACCTCGACGGCCGGGAGGCCATGCCGACGGGCGATCTCGAAGTCCGTCGGGTCGTGGGCCGGGGTGACCTTGACGGCCCCGGAGCCGAATTCGGGGTCGACGGCCTCGTCGGCGATGATAGGGACCCGGCGGCGGACGATGGGGAGCTCGACCTCGCGGCCGACGAGGCCCCGGTAGCGCTCGTCGTCCGGGTGGACGGCGACGGCCGTATCGCCGAGGAACGTCTCGGGCCGGGTCGTGGCCACGACGACATGGCCGGTCCCGTCGACGAGGGGATAGCGGAGCCAGTAGAGCTTGCCCTGGACGGGGTGGTACTCGACCTCCAGGTCGGCCAGGGCCGTCTGGCACCGGGGGCACCAGTGGATGATGTAGTGGTCCCGGTAAATGAGGCCCTCCCGGTACAATCGCACGAAGGCATATCGGACGGCCCGGCTGAAGCCGTCGTCCATCGTGAAACGCTCCCGGGACCAGTCGCAGGAGGCCCCCAGCCGCCGGAGCTGGGTCCGAATCCGGTGGGCGTACTCTTCTTTCCACCGCCAGACCTGCTCGACGAAGGCCGCCCGCCCGATGTCAAAACGGGTCTTGCCCTCCCGGGCGAGCTGACGCTCGATGACGTTCTGCGTGGCGATGCCGGCGTGGTCCATCCCGGGGACCCACAGGGCCCGACGGCCTCGCATACGGGCCCATCGGATGAAGATGTCCTGCAGGATGTTGTTCAGGGCGTGGCCGATGTGAAGCGTGCCCGTCACGTTGGGCGGCGGGATCACGATGACGAATCGCTCGACGGGCGTCGTCGGGGTCTCGACCCGGAAGAGGTCGTGGTCCGCCCATCGTTCCAGCCACCGGGTTTCCAACGCGCGGTGGTCGTAAGCCTTGGGAAGCGACACAGGTACACCCCTCCTTGGTCGTCGCAGGTCGGTCAACCTGCGCTCCGAGAGGGTTTACAGGCCCTTTTCCTTCAGACGCTTCTGGATCAACTGCTCGGCCAGCTCGGGCACGACCTGCCAGGCGATGTCCTCCAGCGTCGTCCGGGACAGGTGCTGAACGACCCGTTCGGCGACCCGTTGGATGAATTCCGGGTCCTGCACGATCCGGCGGGCGACCTCCGCCGGGTCGACGGCGACGGGTCGCGCGGTCGGCTCCGGTGTCCAGCCGGCACCGGGGGCCTCGGGGAGTCCGGGCGGCGGCACGGGGGCTTCTTCGTAAGCCGGGGGGACGAGGGGTTCGACGACCTCGCTGGCGGCCTCCAGCAAGATCGGCTCTTCGACTTCCTCTTCGAGGGGGACCTCCGCCGCGAGGGCCGTCGCGATCTGTTCCCCCAGGGGCTCGGCCGTCTGCAGGATCGCGGTCTCGGCGGGCAGTCCTTCGGCCTCACCGACGCCCCATTCGGCCGCCGGCGCGGCGACCTCCGTCGGCGTCTCCTCCCAGACCAGGAACGGGGCCTCTTCCTCTTTCGGAAGCGGCGTCGGCACCGGAGGCGGCGCCGCCTCCTCGATGAGGAAGATGGCCTCCTCGGAGACCTGAACGCCGGGTCCCGCCGGGGCGACTGCCGACTCGAAGACCGGCGCGCCCGGCTGGGTCGGAGGCTCGTACCGAGACGGCGAAGGGCCCTCGGCCGGACTCGGGGCTTCTAACTCCTCGGGGGAAATTTCCGACGCCGGTACCTCGGTCGGCTGGACGACACTCTCAGCCTCCAGGCCCAACAGCAGGTCCCGTTCTTCCGGCGATAGGAGGACGGTCCGTTCCTCCAGGTCCGACCGGGCGGGCGACGGTACTTCGGGCCCCCCCATGACCTGTTCCAGTTCTTCCAGGGTCGCCTCGACGGCCCCGGCGACCGGCGTTTCAGGCAGACCTTCCTCTTCTTCGAACAGACGGGGACGCTGACGGGCCAGCTCCATGATGCGCTGGACGAGCTCCTTGGGGTCGAAAGGCTTCACGATCAGGCCGTCGGCCCCGACGGCCCGGAGACGCTGTTCGATTTCCTCCCGGCGGCCCTCCATCGTGTCGTAGATGCCCGTCATGAGGAGGACCGGCGTGTCGGCCATCAGGATCCAGTCGGGATTCTTCCGGAGGGTCTCGCAGATCTGGAATCCATCGATCTCGGACAGGCGGGTGTCGGCCAGGATCACGTCCGGATGCTCCGACCGAATTTTTTCGAGGGCCTCCCGGCCGGTGCTGGCCACGATGACCTCGATGGGCTCCCCCTCGAGGGTCAGCTTGACGATGCGTTGGATGGTCGTGCTCCGGTCGGCCAGGAGCACTTTAATCCGTTGCATCCGGTCCCTTCCTGTTTACCCCGCAGGGTAGCGGTGGCACTTGGTAATCGCCCCACCACCGGCGATGGTGGACGTATCCATATCAGGTAAGCTTACATTCTCATCCGAGTCCCGTCCAGTCCGTCCCGGTGTCGGGGGAGGGGACCCCCCGCGGCCCCGACTGCATCTCCCCGCAGAACGGTTCGGCCCGTAAGAATCCCGGTAGATTCGGCCCGCCCCGAGTCTTCGAGAGGGACGGTTTTCCAAGCTCCGTGACGTCGGGACGGCGACGCCCCGATCCATCGGCGCATGGCGAATGGTCCGGCGTCGGGAGTCGGGGGTTCTCATCGGACTCCGCCCCGCCCCGCCGGATCTTCCGACCCGCCGGGGTTGGCGGACCCCAGGGGGACCTCGATGGCCTCCAGCCACTCGGGGGCCTCCGCCTCCGAGATGACCTGGAGGGCGCCGTGCTCATAGGCCTGGACGAAGGCCTGGACGACCTTCGGGTCGAATCGGCGGCCGGAGAGCATGACGATCCGCTCGACGGCCTTTTCGGTCGGCATCCGCCGCTGATACGGCCGGTCCGTCGTCATGGCGTCGAAGGTGTCGGCCACGGCGACGATCCGGGCGATCAGGGGGATCTGCTCGCCCTTCAGGCCAAAGGGATAGCCCGTCCCGTCCCAGTTTTCGTGGTGGTACCGCATGCCGGGGACGACGTCGGCAAGCTGTTTGATCTCCTTCATGATCTTGTAGCCCCGCTCGGGGTGGGTCTTCATGATTTCGTACTCCTCGTCGGTCAGGGCGGCCGGCTTTTGGAGGATGCGGTCCTGGATGCCGATCTTGCCGACGTCATGGAGGAGGCCCGCCAGGTAGACCTTTTCGATTTCTTCTTCGGAAAGATCCATGAACTGGGCGATCGCCCGGGCGTAACGGCTGACCCGCTCGGAGTGGCCCCGCGTGTAGGGGTCCTTGGCGTCGATGGCCGCCGCCAGCATCTTGATGGAATCATAGAACAGTCGGCGGTTCTCTTCGGCCTTGTCTTCCAGCTTTTGGACATAGGCCTGAATCTCGTCCAGGAGTCGGTTGAAGGCGACCTTCAGGATACGGATTTCCTGCAGGCCCTGGACTCGCAGGCGCTGATGAAAGTTGCGGGTCTCGGCGATCTGATGCGTCGTCTGGGCCAGGCTCCGGATCGGTCGGGACAGGAAGCGGGCGGCCGCCAGGGCCAGCAGGACCGTGATCAGCGTGACGCCGGCGGCCCACTGGATGCCCGTCCGGGCCATCTGGCGGACGACGGCCAGGGCGTTCTGAATGTCGGTCTCCACGATCAGGAGGGCATTCAGCTCGGGCAGGGGCCGGGCCGCCCCGAGGACCCGGACGGGCTTGGCCGCATAGGCGACCGTGTAACTCCGATTCAGGGGCACCGTACTGCCCGCCAGGGGGTGGGGTGGATGGAGGGGCTGGCCGACGGGGATTCGGTCGGGGTCATTGCTGATGAGGACCGGATAAGGTGGCGCATTCTGGAGGACGAAGACGTATCGTCCCGGCGAGGGTCGTTGCAGGATGACCCGCTGGAAGGGACGGGTATCAAGAGCCCCTAAGGCGACGACGGTCGCCGTCCCGTCGCCACCGTAGCGGTATCCGTACAGAGCGACCAGGTCCGAGCGGGTGCCCGCCGGCAGGATGGCCACCGCCTCCCCGTTCAGGAGCGCCTGCTGAAAGGTCGTCTCCCAGGCCCGGCCGAGTCCCATCTGCTGGATGGACTCGGGGCGGACGCGGTAGACCTCGTCGGAGGTCGTCCGCAGTTCCAAGGCCTGCCAGGGGACCCGCCGGAATACGTCCTCGATGGCCGCCGTGATCCGCTCCTTGCGCTCCTCGGGGGTCAGCGTCGACATCATCAAGAAGTGAAGACCGGACGACAGCTCCTTCAGGCTCGCCTGGGCCATCTGGTGCTGGCGGATGAGTTCGGCCGCCAGCAGGTCGGCCTCTTGGATCTGTTGCTCCTCGATCTTGACCCGCAGGAATTCTTCACCCACGTCGATCATCTTGAGGGCCCCGACCATCAGGGGGATCGTGCTCATGACGATCAGGACGGTGATGAGCAGGCCGGCGATGGAAAGGCCCGGCCCGGGTGTCGCACGTCGAGTCGGCCGCTTCATGGCGTCCCCCAAGAGTCAGGCAGTCGGCAGATAAGCAAATGGGCAAGTCGGGTGTGAGAATCGGCCATTTCCCGGCAACTACCTGCCCATCTGCCGACCTGCCTATCTGCCCACTTGCCTTTTCTCACTCCTTCAGTCGGACCAGCTCGTAAGCGTGGACCTTCTGCTGAAGGCCCTTGAGGTCCAGCCAGCCCAGGTCGACGACCTCGACGGCTGTCTGGACCTGCTCGTAAGTCGCTTCGGAAATGACGATCTGGTCGGGCTTGGCCACAAAGTTCTCCAATCGGGAGGCGACATTGACCGTATTCCCCAGGACGGTGTACTCGACCCGGCGAGGGGAACCGATGTCCCCGGCGACGACCTTGCCCGTATTGATGCCGACCCGGATTTGCACGGGCGGCGTCAAGTGGCGTCGCTCGTTGAAGGTCTGGATCCGCTGACGCATCGCCAGGGCCGCCCGGACGGCCCGGAGGGCGTGGTCTTCGTGCGTCCGGGGGGCCCCGAAAAAGGCCATCACGGCGTCCCCTATAAATTTGTCCAAGGTCCCTTCGTACTCGAAGACGACCTCGACCAGCTCCGACAGAAAGTCGTTCAAGAGGGCCGTCAACTGCTTGGGCTCCATCGTCTCGGCCCGGGACGAAAAGCCGACCATGTCGGCAAACAGGACGGTGACCTCCCGTTCCTGCGGCTCCAGGAGCGTGATGCGACCCCGGTCGGCCAGGATCTGCTCGACGACGGCCGGGGAGTGGTACCGCTCGAGTCGGGCCCGGATGGCCTGTTCCCGCTGGATCGAGGCCCGGAGGCGGGCCTGCTCGATGGCGACCCCCGCCATGTTGGCCATGAGGGTGAACATCTGGAGATGCTGTTGCGTGAACCCGACCGTACGGGTGACGGTATCGACGAAGATGACCCCGACGGACCGGTCCTGGGCCCACAAGGGGGCGCACATGACGGACCGGATCCCGTGCATGATGACGCTGGCCTCCCCGGCAAACCGGGGGTCGGCCTGGGCGTCCAGCGTCAGGACGGCGACCCGTTCGTCAAAGACCTTCCGGGCAATGTGCCGACTGATGGCGATCCGGCCCTCGGCCCCGGGATGCCGGAACCGGACGACCCGGGGGACCAGTTCGCCCAGATGTTCGTCGTATAGGAGTAAGAAGCCCCGCTCGGCCGGGATGTGGGCAAAGACTAAGTCCATAAAGGCGTTCAGGAGGTCTTCCAGGGAGTGCAAGCTCAAGAGCTTTTGAATGACGTCCAACAGGGAGGAAATCAGGTCGACTTCCGCCGCCGGGGCCGGGGCCCGGAGCTGGGGCGTGACCTCGACCCGGCCCAGGGCGATGTCGGCCGCCGGTCGGATGATCGTTCCCTCGACGGGCTCTTCCGGGCTGGGCGCCTCCTGGAATTCGATGCGCTCGTCGGCCAGGGCCACGCAGTTCAGGCTCACGTTGCCCAGCCAGACCTGTTCCCCGTCTCGGAGGACGTGCTCGGTCACGAATCGGTCCTGGACCCGAAGGCCGTTGCGGCTCCCCATGTCCCGGATGACCCACTGCCCGTCCTCGTGCACGATGACGGCGTGGTACCGGGAGACGCTGATGTCGGGGATGACGATATCGTTGTCCAGGGCCCGACCGACCCGGACGGGGGACCGCTCGAGCTGAAAGCGTTGCGACTTCCCACCGACTTCCCAGACGACGACCAGCATGTCCATAACCCCGGTCGAGACGATCATTATGCACGAAATGCCCGACCGGTAGAATAGGCCGGTCGGGAAAATACGGCCGTCCGAGCATTCGGCAGTTCAGGGACTGCCGGACGCCCGGAGGGCCGAACGGCCCTGGAGCCCGCTCTCCGACGAGCGGAGCTTGGATGAAAATGGTCCACCGGCCTATCTGCCGAATTGCCGAATTCCCGAACTCCCGAGGTCCCGGACCCTCACCCCCGGAGCCGGTCCAGCACATGGACCGGGACCCCATAGGTCCTGCCTAACTGGACATGGGGCTTGGTCGCCCCATGGAAGTCCGAGCCCCCGGTCATGACCAAGCCCAGCCGAGTCGCCAGGGCCTGGAGTCGGTCTCGTTCGACCTCGTCGTGATACGTGCTGAAGACCTCGATCCCCCGAAGCCCCAGGGGGACCAGGGAGCGGATCAGGTCGTCCGGGGCATAGAAGTGAAAGGCCCCCGGATGCGCCAGGACCGGCACGGCCCCGACGGCCTGCAGGCTGGCCAGGACTTCCTCGACCGGCAGGGCCGCGATGGCCGACTCCGGTTCCCCGCGGATCACGTCCCGGTAAAAGGCGACCTCCAGGGGGATGGAAGCGTGGGCCCGCTCGGGGTGCTGACGCAGGTACCGCTCGTAGTTCTGCGGCTTCCGCAGGACGACCTGCGCCAGACGGGGCCCCGTCGGCGGCGGCTCGTCGGTCCCGTAGCCGACCTCCTCGGGCTCGATCTCGTAACCCCACCGACGGATGCGCTCGATGCGCTGAAGGGCCCGCTCCCATCGAAACGCCCGGGCCTTCCGCAAGAGGGCTTCCCAGGCGGGGTCTCCGAGGGGGACCCAGTAGCCCAAGACATGGAGTTCCCGGCTCTGGGCCAGGGCCGTGATCTCGACGCCGGGGACGACCGTGATGGACAGGTCGGCCCCGGCCGCCAAGGCTTCTGGGACGCCAGCCGTCGTCTCGTGGTCCGTCAAGGCCAGGCCGGCGGCACCCCGGCGGGCCAACGTCTCGACCAGCGCCGCCGGGGACCAATCACCGTCACTGCTGTGAAAGGAATGCACATGCAAGTCGACCCAACTCATGGCCTCTCCGTCCGGGGCGGCGGGGTATCCCTGAAGATATGAGATGCAGGATGCGGAATGCAAGATATAACAGAGCCGTTCGGTTCGTGAAAACCCGCATGGGTTCGGCTTTTCCGACCCTTCGGGAAGGACGGTTTTTCAAGCAAAGGGCAGTTCGGCAGTTTGGCAGTTCGGGAATCCGGGAGTTCGGCAGTTCGGGAATCCGGCCATTCGGGAATTCGGGAGTCCGGCCATTCGGGAGCTCGGGCATTGGGAGGCCGGCGGGAGAGGGGGATAAGTCCTTGAGGCCGGCGCCGGCGGTCGGCGACAGGAGAAGGCGAAGAGTCAAGAAAGCTTCAGGGAGGCGTGGGGACTTGGAACGATGGACGCCCCCTGCCTTCTACGTCGGCCGTCGAACAGCCTTCCCGGATTCCCGAACTGCCGAACTGCTCTTGCATCTTGCATCTCGCATCCTCATCCTATTTTCCTATGGCGACCGAACGGATATCCCCCTCGACGTCGTGGCTGACGGAGGTCCTCCGCCACAGCTATGCTCGGGCCCAGGCCCTGCGGGAGCTCGGTCTGGCTTACTGGCGGGCCCGGAGCGAGCGGCGGTCCACGCCCCCCTCGTGGACGGCGCAGATGCGCCGGCCGGCGCCCCTTCACGTCATCGCCGAGGTCAAACGTCGGGCCCCTTCGGCCGGGACGCTTCAGGCCGAGGCCGACGCCGAGGCCATCGCCCGAAGTTACCAGGCCGCCGGGGCGTCGGCCGTGTCCGTCCTCACCGAGCCCCTGTACTTTTCGGGAACGATGGACGACCTGCGGCGGGTCGCCGGGGCCGTCTCGATCCCGGTCTTGCGGAAGGACTTTCTCGTCGACCCCCTTCAGGTCGTCGAGGCCGCCTGTGCCGGGGCGTCGGCCGTCCTCGTCATCGGTCGCCTGCTGGACGCCCCGACGCTCCGGCGGGTCTTGGAGATGGCCCGGGCCATGCGTGTGGACGTCCTGTACGAGGTCTTCACGGCCGACGAGGCCCGCCGGGGCCTGGACATGGGATGCCGTTGTATCGGCATCAACAATCGGGACCTGGAGACCCTGGCCGTGGACCCCTGGCATGCCCTGCGGGTCTACGGGCAGGTCGAATGGCCCGAGGACGCGGTCGTCGTCGTCGAGAGCGGCCTGGAGGCGCCGGACGTCCTGCGTCGTTACACGGCCGAGGGGCTTCGCCACTTCCTGGTCGGTTCGGCCTTCATGCGGTCGGACCGTCCCGGGGACGTCCTCCGGACCTGGCTTCAGGCGTGGGGGGCGTGACGGCGGGGCGGGGGTCCCCTACCGACCGTTCGCCATTCGCCGTCCGCCGCTGAGGGGTAGCCGTCCCGGGGGGCCGCACCTATATTTAAGCCGGAAGCCCATCCCTGCGAGGCCGTGACCCGATGAGCACGCCGATGGAAGAGTCCGTCGAGACCCCTGTATCGGATGACCCCCTCCGCATCGGAGACCGCACGTTTCGCTCCCGCCTCATCCTGGGGTCGGCCCACTATCCGAACCCCGAGGTCATGCTTCGGGCGATCCGGGCGGCCGGGACTGAGATCGTGACGGTCGCCGTCCGGCGGGTGAACCTGCGGGAGCGGTCGCCCTACGACCTGCTGAGCCTGCTTCAGTCGGCGGGCGTGTTCATCCTCCCGAACACGGCGGGCTCTTACACGGCTCGGGAGGCCGTCCTGTTGGCCCGGCTGGCCCGGGAGGCCTTCGGGACGGACTGGGTCAAGCTGGAGGTCATCGGCGACGACGAGACTCTCTGGCCCGACGTCGAGGAACTCCTGAAGGCGGCCGAGGCGCTGGTCCGGGACGGCTTTACGGTCCTGCCGTATACGACCGATGACCCCGTCGTGGCCCGAAAGCTTCAGGACATCGGCTGTGCGGCCGTCATGCCCCTGGGGGCCCCCATCGGCTCGGGGATGGGGATTTTGAATCCCTACAACATCCGCCTGATCGTCGAGCAGGCCCGGGTCCCCGTCATCGTGGACGCCGGTGTGGGGACGGCCTCCGACGTGGCCATCGCCATGGAGCTCGGCTGTGACGGGGTCCTCCTGAACACGGCCGTCGCCCGGGCGCAGGACCCGGTCCGCATGGCCCGGGCCATGCGGTGGGCCGTCGAGGCCGGCCGGCTGGCCTATCGGGCGGGTCGGATTCCGAAGCAGTTCTACGCCCGGCCCTCCAGCCCCATGGAAGGCCGCATCGAATGGGCGTCGGTTGCCAAGGCCCCTTAGGGGGCCTATATATTTAGTTCGAACCCCCTGCCAAGGCCGGGTGATGAAGCGGCGGGTCGACGTACCAGGCCGTCAGAAGGTCAATCAGTTCGGCACCTCGACCGGCCCCTGCTGGCGGGAACCGGCGTTCCTTGACCCCGCACTGCGCCGATAGGACTCTCCGTCCAGGAGGATGGTCTTGTCGTTCATCGGACCTGCGCCAGACTGGAACGAGCCGGACCGGAAGCGTCGTCGGAAGAAGAAACGGGGTCCCTCGGAGACGGCCTTGCCCTCGGAACTCCTGGGCATGGCTATGGAGGAGGGCGACGACGGCGTCGGAGAGGTCGGGGACTGGTTGACGTCCCTGGACACCTTCGACGTGGACGACATCATCGACCTGGGGCTTCCGGCCGAGCTGGACGAGCTGGAGCATGTCCCCCTTCGTCAAAGCGTCCCGGAGGAACTCCTGGAGGAAGACGCCGAGGCCCGGGAAGCCCGCATGGCCGACCCCGTCAAGATGTACCTCCGGGAGATGGGCGTCGTGCCCCTCCTGACCCGGGAGGGGGAAATCGCCATCGCCCGCCGCATCGAACAGCATCGCGACCGCATGCTCCGAGCCCTGTACTCCTCCCCCGTGACGATCCGGGAAGTCCTGGGCTACCTGGCCCGGCTCCGGAAGAACCCCAAATTCCTGGCCAAGCTGGTCGACCACCACGACGAGTTCGGCAAGCCTATCAATATGGAGAAACGCTACGTCGAGGTCATGCCCATCCTGGAAGAAATCGAGCGCCAGTTCCATCACATGTTGGAGGTCTACCGTCACGTCCAGCCGAACGGGGACGCCGACCAGAACCGCCGATATCGAAATCAGATCCACCAGATTCGGGTCCGGATCGCCCGGCTGATGCGCCAGATCGGCTTCAACCAGGAGACCCAGAAGCGGTTCATCGAGCGGGTCGGCCAGACGGTCCAGCAGTTCGAGCAGATGTGGGAGCGCCTGGACAAGCTCCAGGCCATGCGCAAGAGTAGCGCCAACGGCAATACGGGTGTGATTCAGACCGAAATCCGCCGGATCCGTCAGCAAATCCGGGCCCTGGAACGGGAGATGGGCATCAGCTACGAGACCCTGCGGAAGAACTACGAGACCATCCTGCACGAGCGAGACGAGATGGAACGGGCCAAGAGCGAGCTCGTCGAGGCGAACCTGCGGCTGGTCGTCAGTATCGCCAAGAAGTACGTCAACCGGGGCCTCCACTTCCTGGACCTCATCCAGGAGGGCAATATCGGCCTCATGAAGGCCGTCGAGAAGTTCGAGTACAAGCGGGGCTTTAAGTTCTCGACGTACGCCACGTGGTGGATCCGCCAGTCCATCACCCGGGCCATCGCCGACCAGGCCCGCACGATCCGGATTCCCGTCCACATGATCGAGACGGTCAACAAGATCGCCCGTACGACCCGGGACCTGATTCAGGAACTGGGCCGGGACCCGACCCAGGCGGAGATCGCCGAACGGCTCGGCATGCCTGTCTCGAAGATTCAGAAAATCCTGAAGATCACCCAGGAGCCCGTCTCCCTGGAGACCCCCGTCGGCGACGACGGCGATACCCGGCTGGAGGACTTCCTGGAAGACCGCCTGATTCCCCTCCCCGAGGAGGCGGCCCTGCGGCAGTGCCTCCAGCAGGAGACGGATTGGGTCCTCCGCCAGCTGTCGCCTCGCGAGGAGATGGTCCTCAAGATGCGCTTCGGCCTCGGCGACGGCCTGGAACGCACCCTCGAGGAGGTCGGTCAGAGCTTCGCCGTCACCCGGGAGCGCATCCGCCAGATCGAGGCCAAGGCCCTCCGGAAACTCCGTCATCCGGCCCGGGCCCGTCGTCTGAAGAGCTTTCTGCGGTGATGCCGAGGTCCGGGTCGCATGGGTCGGCGAACGCTCGAGAGGGTGCTCAGCGGACGGTCTGACAAGAATATTCGTTTTGCAGACCTCCGACGTCTCCTCTTGTCATTGGGATTCCAAGAAAGGATTCGAGGAGACCATTACATTTTCACGAGAGACGGCATTCCAGAGATCATCAACCTTCAGCCCTTGGAGGGCGGGAAGGCGAAGGCTTATCAGGTCAAGCAGGTCCGGACGATTATCCTTCGATATGGACTCCATGAGGAAGGGCCGGATGTACCGCTACGAAATGGTTGTTTATTGGAGTGACGAAGATCAGCGGTATATCGTCGAGGTGCCTGATCTGCCGGGTTGCATGGCGGACGGGGAGACGCCCGAGGAGGCCGTACGCAATGCCCAGGTCATTATCCAGGAGTGGATCGAGACGGCCCAGGCCTTGGGCCGGGAAGTCCCAAAACCCCGCCGAAGGTCTGCAGTCGCTTGAGCATTCGCCGCATGGGCAGTATTTCCGCCCCCTGCAGGCCCGCCGTCGGAAGGGCTTTCTGCGGTGATGCCGTGACGGATGGCGGGCATTCATCGAGTCGCCCCCGACGATCGCTTTGCCTGTCTTGCCGTCCGGCCGTCCTGAGGCGTCGGAGACCTTGCAAAGTTCCCCGCACTCGTTAAATTACCCTATGGAGGGTGCTCGGAGCAGGCCTCTTGTATCCTGCATCCTGCATCTTGTATCCTCATCGTAATCTTACAGTCGGTGTCCCGGCCGACGAGGCGGGCCCTGCGACGTGCGCCCGTAGCTCAATAGGTAGAGCCACCGGCTCATAACCGGGAGGTTCCGGGTTCGAGTCCTGGCGGGCGCACCAGACGAAACCCGACCGGCCCGCACCCGGAAGCTGGTGAGGGATGACGACGGCTGAACAGCTTCAGTGGCTGATTCAACTCCATCGGCTGGACGCTCAGCTCGCCGAATACCTTCAGCGCCTTCAGGCGTATCCCCGGCGCCTTCAGGAACTTCAGACTCTCCGCCAGAAAATCCGGCAGGACCTGGAGACGGCCCATCAAGCGTGGCGGGCGACCCGTCAGAAGCGGGAGGAGAAGGAGCTTCAAGTCGCCAAGCTCGAACAGCAGATCGAACACCTCCAGAGTGCGGCCCGGCAGGCCAAGAGCAATCGGGAGTACGCTGAGACGCTCCTGAAGATCGAGGACGTCCGCCATCGGATCCGCCAGATGGAGGACGAGCTCCTCGAGTGGATGGAGAAGGAGGACAAGGCCCTGCAGGCCTGGAAGGCGTTGGAAAAGGAGGTCCAGGCCCAGCTCCAGGACCTGGACCGCCAGGTCGCCCGGGTCCAGCAGGAACAGCGTGACCTGGAGGCGCAGGTCCAGCGGCTTCGGACCGAGCGGGATGCCTTTGCCCAGCGACTCCCCCGGGCGCTCCTCCAGACGTACGAGCGCATCGCCCAGAACCGGGGCGGGACGGCCCTGGCCGAGGTCCGGGACCAGGTCTGCGGGGCGTGCCACGTGCAACTTCGCCCTCGGTTGTATCAGTCCCTGCTGACGATGGAGGACCTCGTCGTTTGTGAGAACTGTCAGCGCATCCTGTTTCTCCCCGAGTGGGCCTCGTCGGTGACGGTCGCCGAGTGACGGGTCCCCGGCGTCGGGTGCTAAGGGTCAGGGCCTTTCGGCGAGCCTGATACCCACGACTCGATACCGAACGCCCAGGACCGGCGGGAGGGAGGGGTCGGGTGCCGTGCATTCGATACGTCGTGGCCAATCAGAAGGGCGGCGTCGGGAAGACGACGACCGTCGTGAACGTGGCGACGGCGATGGCCATCGCCGGCCGGCGGGTCCTTGTCGTCGACGTGGACCCGCAGGCGAACGCCACCAGTCATCTGGGCATCCCGCAGGACCTGCCCCGGAATGCATACCGGGTCCTCATCGGCGAACAGTCGGCCGTGGAGTCCTGCGTGCCGACGGAGGTCGAGAACCTCTGGCTCCTGCCGGCCCATCCGGACCTGTACGGCATCACCCTGGAACTGCCCCAGGTCGAGGACTGGCCGTACCGCCTCCAGCGAGCCCTGCAGGGCCTCATCCCCCGCTTTGACTTCATCTGGATCGATACCCCGCCGTCTCTGGGTGTCCTTACGATCAATGCGATGGCCGCCGCCCGCTACTTGGTCGTCCCGATCCAGTGCGAGTACTTTGCCCTCGAGGGCCTGGCGACCCTCCTGCGGGCCATGGACCGGATCCACCGGGCTTACAATCCCGAGCTGGAACTCCACGCCATCGTCCTCACGATGTACGACGAGCGCACGAACCTGGCCTATCAGGTCCGCCGAGAGCTGGAGACCCACTTCCCGGACCGGGTCATGAAGACCGTCATTCCCCGCAACGTTCGATTGGCCGAGGCGCCCAGTTTCGGCCGGCCCATCTTTCTGTACGACGTCCGGTCCCGGGGCGCTCAGGCCTATTTGGAACTCGCCAAGGAGCTGTTGAACCATGAAGCGCATCGCGCTGGGTCGTGGGCTGGACGCCTTGATGCCTGAGACGGGCGTCCCGGCCCAGGTCGTCCAGGAGATCGAAGTCGACCGGATCGACCCGAATCCCCTCCAGCCCCGCCGGCAGGTCGAGGACGGGAGCCTGCAGGAGCTGGCCGAGTCGATCCGCCGGACGGGCCTCCTCCAGCCGGTCATCGTGCGCCGCAAGGGCGATCGGTTCGAGCTGATCGCCGGGGAGCGTCGCTGGCGGGCGGCCATCCTGGCCGGCCACCGGCGGGTCCCGGCCATCGTCCGGGACGTCTCCGACGAGGCCTCCCTGGTCCTGGCCCTGATCGAGAACATCCAGCGCCAGGACCTGAACCCCGTCGAGGAAGCCCAGGCCTACCAGACGATGATCCGGGAGTTCCACCTGACGCAGGAGGAGGTCGCCGAGCGGGTCGGCAAGCCCCGGGCGACGGTCGCCAACTACCTTCGTTTGCTCCGGCTTCCCCCGGAGGTCTTGCAACTCCTGGCCGAGGGGGCCCTGACGATGGGCCATGCCAAGGTCCTGCTGAGCCTGGACGACCCGGCCCTGCAGACGCGGCTGGCCCGACGGGTCGTCGCCGAGGGCTGGTCCGTTCGGCGTCTGGAGCAGTGGGTCGGGGGCCGGCCGCGGCCTCGCCGGGGGCGCCAGCCCGCTCTGCTGGACCCGGACTGGCAGGCGGCCGTCCAGCGCCTCCAGCGACATCTGGGCGCTCGCGTGGAGGCGGTCCCCCAGCGTCGGGGTGGCGTCCTACTCCGGATTTACTTCCCGGACTGGGAGGCCGTCGACCGGTTTTATCGGCAGGTCATTCCCTCTACAATAGCAGAGGTCGAGTCTTCCGTGGAGTCGAGCCTGCATGAAGGCGAGTTCCCATTCTGAGCCCACCGGCGGGGCCGCCCTCCTGGCCGAGGACATCTCCGTGGAGGGGAAGCTCCGGTTCCAGGGCTCCCTCCGTATCGAGGGCACCTTCAAGGGTCAGATCGAAGGCGGTCAGGAGCTCGTCCTGGGCAAACGGGCGACGGTCGAGGGGACCGTCCAGGCGGACCGCATCTTCGTCCACGGCACGCTTCGCTGTGAGGAGGTCCGGGCCCAGCGGCTGGAGATCTTCCCCGAGGGTCGGGTCCAGGGCCGCATCGTCGTCCAGAGCCTGGTCGTCCACGAGGGCGGCATCCTGCAGGCCGAGTGCGTCATGGAGGAAGCGGCCCAACCCCGACTCGTCGCCCGCCATTCGTAAGGGCGGAAAATCTTTCGACCCTACTGCCCTACTGCCCCATTCGGCTAAGGAGCTCTGCATGATTCGACTTAAAATTCAGGACAGAGTCGTCGAGCTGGCCCCGGGGGAATATACCGTCGGCCGAAGCCAGCAGTGCGACGTGACGATTGACCACGAGACCGTATCCCGCCAGCACGCCCGCCTCTATGTGGAAGAACACCGGGCCTTCATCGAAGACCTGGGAAGCAGTAACGGTACGTTCATCAACGGGAAGCCCATCCAGGGCCGCACGCCCCTGGCCCACAAGGACCGCCTCCACCTGGGGAAGGCCCTCATCGAGGTCGAATTGCCGACGCCCCCGTCGGAAGCCCCGACGATGATGATCACGGACCAACCGGCCCCGGCGCCTGCGCCGCCGGCTCCGGAAGCGCCGCCCCCGCCGCCGGATGCGACGATCGCCTTCGAGACGCCGCCGAAGCCTGCGACCCGTCCGTCGGAGCCTCCGCCCGTCCGGCCGGCACCCCCACCGCCTCCACCGCCGGGCCCGGCCCCCCGTCCCGCCGCGGCGCCCCATCCGCCGCCCCCGCCGGCCCCCGCGCCTCGGGCGGCGACCCAGCCCCACCGAGCGGCCGCTCCGGCGCTGGCGGTGGAATTTCCCCTCGCCGGTGTCGGCGCTCGGTTCTTGGCCCTGATCGTCGACGGCCTGATCGCCGGCCTCCCGTGGATTGTCCTCGGGATTTCCGCGTTCTTCCTCATGCAGGCCAGTTCGCAAATGGCATTCCTGGCCGTCATCGGCATCATCCTGGCCGCTCTTCTGGCCTTTATCCTGGCCCTGTGGAACGACGTGTACCTGCCGGCGACCCGGGGATACTCGCTCGGGAAGAAGATGCTGGGCCTCCGGATCTACACGGTGGACGGCCAGTCGCCTATCGGGATGGGGAAGGCCGTCGTCCGATTCCTGGGTCGCATCCCCAGCGGGATGTGCCTGTACCTGGGCTACCTATGGGCCCTATTCGACGAGCGACGCCAGACCTGGCACGATAAATTTGCCGGGACCGTCGTCGTGCGGGTCCGATGAGGACGGCCGTCCGGGAATCCGGGAGTTCGGGAATTGGGCAGTTCGGGAGTTCGGCCGATGGGCAGGTCGGCCGGGAATTCCCGAACTGCCGAACTCCCGAATTCCCGTCTTGGAGCCGAAGGTCTTGAGACGTCCATGGCCCTTTGTAGGGAGCCTCCTCCTGGTCGTGGGCCTGGGAAGCGCCTGCGCGGGTAGTCGATCCTCATCGATCCCGCCGTCGGTCCCCAACGAACCCCTGGCAAAGCTGGCCCAGGCGCATGAGTACCTGACGAAGGGGCAGTGCGACCGGGCCGTGAGCCTCTACCGGGAGGTCATCCCCCGGATCGAGAGCCAGCAAGGCATCGCTCCCTATCAGGTCGCCGAGCTGTACTACTATCTCGGGACGGCCTACCTCTGCCAGAAGGACATCGATGGAGCCGTCACCCAATTCCAGAGAGCCCTGGCCCTGGAGCCCCTCTATCACCCGGCCCGCAATGCGTTGGCCATCGCCTATATGGAAAAGAACATGCTGGACGACGCAGAGCGCATCTGGCTGGAGCTCCTGAAGGTCTCCGACTACCCGCAGGCGGCTGTCTACTTCAACCTGACGCGCCTGTACATCCGGCAGGACAAATGGACGAAAGCCCTCTTTACGGCCCGGAAAGCCGTCGACCTGGCCCCCGACGAGCTGGGCCCCCGCCTGCTGTTCGCCCAAATCCTGGAGCATCTGAACATGATCCCCGACGCCATCGGTCAGTACCGGACGATCGTCGAAAAGTGGCCCCAGAACCTGGAGTCGGTGTACCACCTGGCCCAGCTCTACGAGAAGACCGGCGAGCTCTGTGAAGCCAAGCGCCTATATTTCCGCATCCTGGAGCTGGACCCCGTCGGCCCGCAGGCCGACCAGGTCGCCGCCAAGGCCCGTACGCTCCCCTGTGACCAGCCGGTCCTGGTCACGCCGCCGAAGGCTTCGGAAAAGAAGCCGCCTCGATAGGGCGGTTCGGGAGTTCGGCAGTCCGGGAATTCGGCCGATGGGCCATGACGAATAGCGAGTGGTCCGGAAGGGCTCACGGCGTAAGTCCGGCGTTCCGAGGTAGCCCGCCTCTGGGGCCCTCGACATGGCCCCCTTCCGGATAGGTGGGAATGGAAGGCCCATCGGGCATTCATGGGGGGACCCTCTGAGAGACGGTCGCCTCGGCCATCCCCATGCCCCATCTCCCGAGCTCCCGAACTGCCGAACTCCCGGATCCCCGGATTGCCGACCCAGACCATGCCCGGGACAGTCGTTTATCACGTCCTGCTCGTCGAAGACGACCCCGACCTGCGGAAGCTCCTGGCCCTGCAACTGACCGGCTGGGGCTATCGGGTGACGGCCGTCGAAGACGCCGAAAAGGCCTGGACCTTCTTGAATCAGCGGCCGCTCCCCGACGTCCACCTGGCGGTCATCGACATCCTCCTGCCGGGCCTGTGGGATGGACTCGACCTGGTCCGGGAAATCCGGCGGCATCCTCAATGGTCCCACCTCCCCATCCTGGTCCTGACGGCTCGGGGGGCCGAACGAGACGTCGTCCGGGGCTTGGGCTCCGGCGCCGACGACTACGTCGTCAAGCCCTACCGGCCGGCCGAACTGCAGGCCCGCCTGGTCGCCCTCCTGCGTCGGGTCCGGTCCGTGTCCCCGGAGGCGACCCTTTCAGAAGGCCTTCGCCGGTGGGGCGCCCTGACGTGGCGGCCCCAAGACCGGGTCGTGTATCAAGGAGACCAGCCCGTCCCCCTGACGGCGACGGAGTACCGCATCTTTGAGCTCCTGGCCGAGGGCCGGGGCCGGGTCTTCACCCGGGAGGAAATCCTGGACGCCCTCGGCGAGACCCGGGATGTCCAGCCTCGGACGGTCGATGTCCACGTCTGGAACATCCGCCGCAAGCTGGGCCCCTGCGGACGGTGGCTCGTGTCCGTCCGGGGCATGGGCTACGCCTGGCGGCCCGAACCGCCCGGCGAGGGGGACTAAACGATGGGCCGCGGGGTTCGTCTTGGACGGTGCGGCGGCCGACGGGCCATCTGGGTCGGATGGGTCGTGGGGCTGAGCCTATCGACGATGGCTGGGGCGATGGCGGCCGAAGGCCGTTTCCGTGCTCGGGACCTGGGGATCGAGCCGGGTGTCTTGCCGCCGGGTCCCTGGAACGCCATCACGGACGTCGCCGGCGTGCAGGTCGGCCACGTCACCCTGATCGAGGGCGACGACGTCCGGACGGGCGTGACCGTCGTCCGACCCCATCCGGGGAACCTGTTCCAGGAGAAGGTCCCGGCGGCCATCGCCGTCGGGAACGGCTTCGGCAAGCTCCTGGGCTTGAGCCAGGTCGAAGAGCTGGGTGAGCTGGAGACGCCCGTCGTCCTGACCAACACGCTGAGCGTCTTCACGGCCGCCGACGCCCTCCTGGACTACATGTTGGGCCTGCCGGGCAACGAGGACGTCCGCTCGATCAATCCCGTCGTGGCCGAATGCAACGACGGATGGCTCAACGACATCCGGAAGCGGGCCGTCCGGAAGGAGCACGTGCGAGCGGCCCTCGAGCAGGCCCGGACGGGTCCCGTCGAGGAGGGCGCCGTGGGGGCCGGGACGGGCATGATGGCCCTCGGCTGGAAGGGCGGCATCGGGACGGCGTCCCGGCGGCTCCCCGAAAAGCTGGGCGGCTGGACGGTCGGCGTCCTCGTCCTGGCCAACTACGGGGGTCTCCTGACGGTCGACGGTGTGCCCGTCGGCCGGGCTTGGGGCCTCCTCCCCTGGCCGGAGGCTCGGACGCCGCCGGGCGGGTCGGCCATCGTCGTCATCGCCACCGATGCGCCCCTCCGGCCGCATGAGCTCCGTCGGCTCGCTCGACGGGCGTTCCTCGGCCTCGCCCGGACGGGGAGCTTCATGCAACACGGAAGCGGGGACTACGCCATCGCCTTCAGCACACATCCGGCCGTCCGCCGTCGGGCCGGGGCGGAGCGGACGCCGCCGTCGGTCCCGCCCGTCCTGCACGAAGCCCTGAATCCCCTGTTCCTGGGCGTCGTGGAGGCGACCGAGGAGGCCGTCTATAATGCCCTCCTGAAGGCCGAGACGATGGTCGGCTACCGGGGCCGCCGGGGAGAGGCTCTGCCGATCGACCGCCTGGTCGAACTGGGCCGTTCGATGGGCCGTCCGTGGCGGCGGCCGACCGAACGCTGATCGGGCAATTCGGGGGTTCGGCAGTTGCCGAATTCCCGAACTCCCGAACTGCCGAGCTCCCGAATTGCCGGACTCTCGGACTGCCGAATTCCCGATACCGGGAGGTGCCGATGCAGGGCGGGCGTTTTTGGCTCAGCGTGCTGGGCGTGCTCATCACGTCCGTCGTGTACAACCTGGTCGTCCACGGCGTCATCCTGTTTTCCCTGTACGAGGCCCACAAGACCGTCTTTCGGGTCCCGACGACCGAAGAGCGGAATCTCCTGTACCTGCTTCACCTGCTGGCTCAGCTGGTCTTTGCCCTTCTCTTTGTCTACATCTTTACGAAGGGCTATGAGGGCCGGGGGTGGGGCGAGGGCGTCCGCTACGGCGTCCTGGTCGGCCTGTTCATCGCCTTTCCGGCGGCCGCCACGGTAGTCGCCCTGTTTCCCCTGCCGTTCCGATTCATCTACATCTGGACCCTGAGCGGCCTCGGGTGGACGGTCCTGTGCGGCATCGTCACGGCCGCCATCTACCGGGGCCCCCGAGTCACGTGGACGACGTGACGGGCAATCGCTTTCGCATCCTGTACGAAGACCCCTCGTCGTCGGCCCGGATCGGCCTCTATGAGACCGACCACGGCCCCGTCGAGACGCCCTGCTTTGCCCCGGTCGGGACGTACGGGGCCGTGAAGGCCGTGCCCCACGAGACCCTGGAGGCGATGGGGTTCCGCCTGATCCTGGCCAACACTTATCACCTGTACCTCCGGCCGGGACCCGAGACGATCCGCGCCCTGGGCGGCCTCCACCGGTTTGTCGCCTGGCCCCACGCCATCCTGACCGACAGCGGCGGCTATCAGGTCTTCAGCCTCGCCCGCCTCCGCAAGGTCACCGACGAAGGCGTCACCTTCCAGTCGCATCTGGACGGATCCCTCCACGTCCTGACCCCGGAGCGGGCCGTCGAGATTCAGGAAGCCCTCGGGTCGGACATCGCCATGGTCCTGGACGAGTGTCCGCCCTACGGGTGCGAGCGTTCCGACCTGGAACAGGCCGTCCGCCGGACCGTCGCCTGGGCCCGCCGAAGCCGTGCCGTCCACCGTCGGCCCGACCAGTCCCTCTGGGGGATCACGCAGGGGAGCACGGACCCTCAGCTCCGCCGCATCTGTACGGAACAGATCCTGGAAATCGGTTTCGACGGGTACGCCATCGGGGGCCTCGCCGTCGGGGAGCCGAAGGCCGAGATGTACGCCGCCATCGCCGACGCCGCCGCCCTTCTCCCCCGGGACCACATCCGCTACCTGATGGGCGTCGGCCTCCCCCAGGACGTCGTCTATGCCGTCATGCAAGGCGTGGACCTCATGGATTGCGTCGTCCCGACCCGCCACGCCCGCAACGGCTACCTCTTCACCCGGGAGGGCCCCCTCCACATCAAAAACAGCCGCTACCAGACCGACCCGACCCCGCCCGACCCGACCTGCGACTGTCCCGTATGCCGACGGTACTCCCGGGCCTACCTGCGGCACCTCTTTATGGTCCGGGAGGTCCTGTTTACGGTCCTGAATACCGTCCATAACCTCTACTTCTACCGCCGACTGTTTCGTGAGATCCGGACGGCCATCCAAGAAGGTAGCCTACCTTCCCTGTATCGCTTCTACGAGGACCGCTACGGCCCGAAAACCCTCTCGGCCGAAGCCTGACCGGCGTTCGAGGCCCCCGACCGACTCCACGCTTTATCCTGACCCGTCCCTCCGCCCCAGACCGATGACCGACACGGGTCTGATGGGGTCGTCACGCTGAATGTATGATTTTTTCACGACATCCACATCATTGGGACATAAAAGGACCCCATTTGGATGTGAAGGGGGCGCCCGAGGGGGGACCTGGAGGGGTCAAGATAGAATTCATCTCATAAAAAGAAGGAGGAGACCCGGAAAGGATGCGCATCCAAGAGAAATGCGGACCGATTTATTGGAAAGGCCCCGAAAACCGCTGATTGCGGCACCAAAATTGCATGAAGGCCCCAGGACTTCATACCTGCCTCACCCGGGCCAACCAAAGGGAGGGCACGGATCACGCCCCTCCATCCGTGCCTCCCGCCTCCCCCCTTCTTTTTTCAGCCGAGCCGTTCGGCCCGTGAAGACCCTGATGGGTTCGGCTTCTCCGGTCCCCGAGGAGGACGACTTTTCAGGTACTCGGCAGTAGGCAGATGGGCAGATAGGCCAGGGAACGGGGAAAGTGGGAACTGGGTCCCGAGTCCCCGTCTTTCTCTATGACCCCACATCCTGCTCTTGCCACCCGGTGGGCATGTTTTAAAACGCCCGAATGACCGCGGGTGTTCGGAAAGGCATCATAAGGGTGGGTCGGGACCAAAACGCCCTATCGGGTTTGCATCTTGCATCACCCAGGTCACCCGACGGTCGAGCCTCTATAACGGAACATCCACCTGAACTTGTATCCTGCCGGAGCGATCCTGTATCTTGCATACCCGCGGATTGCGAATTGCGGATTAAAAATGGGGGAGTGCCTCGACACTCGATATCCTTCCAGGAGGCGGAGGTGGCCCGGGCGCGCGAACGTCTCGAAGCCGACATCCTCATCGTCGGGGGCGGTCCGGCCGGCCTGAGCGCGGCGATTCGCCTGGGTCAACGGGCCCGGGACTCGGCCCGGTCCGGCGGTCGGGAGCCCTTCATCGTCTTGGTCGAGAAGGGTCGGTACGTCGGGGCTCACTTGCGGTCGGGGGCCGTCATCGACCCACGCGCCTTCCGGGAACTCATCCCGGACTTTGACCGGCGGGCGCCCCTCGAACAACGGGTCACGGAAGAGGCGGTCCTGTACCTGACGCCCCGGCGGGCCCTGCGATTTCCCGCTTGGGCCCTGCCGCCGGAGCTGAAGAATGAAGGCAACTACGTCGTTTCCCTCAGCAAGGTCGCCCGCTGGATGGCCGAGGAGGCCGAACGGCTCGGCGTGACGATCCTGACGGAGACGTCCGTCGTCGAGCCCATCATCGAGGGCGGCCGCCTCGTCGGGGTCCGGACGGGGCCCAAGGGCCTGGACCGGAACGGCCAGCCACGGGCGAATTACGACCCCGGGACCGACATCTATGCCCCCGTGACGATCCTGGCCGAGGGCGCGCACGGGACGGTCGCCCGGGTCGTGATCCGGGCCTTTGGGCTGGCCGGGGGGCGGCAACCGATGATTTACAGCGGGGCCGTCAAGGAGGTCATCGAACTTCCCCGCAAGGACTACCCCCCGGGCAAAATCTTTACGACCCTGGGCTACCCGGCCCGGTACGGGACCTTCGGAGGCGGCTTCTTTTACGACATGAGCGGGCCTTACGTCGCCGTCGGGCTCGTCTACAGCCTGGACTGGACGGACCCGGACCTGGACCTTCACGAGGAGCTCCAGCGGTGGAAGCTTCATCCGTACGTCCACCGGCATCTCCAGGGCGGCCGGGTCGTTCAGTACAGTGCCTGCATCATCCCGGAAGGCGGCTACTACGCCATCCCCCGCCTCTACATGCCGGGCGGTCTGCTGACGGGCGACTCGGCCGGCCTCGTCAACGTGCCCCGCAATAAGGGCATCCACCTGGCCGTCTATTCAGGCATGGTCGCCGCCGAAGTCGCCTGGGACGCGTGGCAGGCCGGCGATTTTTCGGAAGAACGGCTGGCCGAGTACGAGCGTCGCCTTCGGGCGAGCTGGGCCTGGGAGGAGCTCTACCGGGTCCGCAACTTCCGGCAGGCCTTTCAGGACGGCTTCCTACTGGGTCTGCTCCGGGCCGGTTTGTACCGATGGACCGGGGGCCGCTTGTTTCGAGACCCCTTGCCCATTCGGGTCGGCCACCGACTCGCCCGGCACGGGAGCCAGGCGCCCCGGCCGCCGGTCCGTTGGGACGACGCCTTGATTCTGGACAAAAGGTCGGACATCGCCCGCGGGGCTCCCAAGTACGATGAACAGCCGTCCCATCTGCGGATCGTCGACAGCGGCCTCTGCCTGGAGTGCCAGCGCCTGTACGACAGCCCCTGCACGAAGTTCTGTCCCGGCGACGTATTCCGGTGGGAGCCGTCCGAGGCGCGGATCGTCATCAGCCACGAAAACTGTCTGCATCCGAAGATCTGCGAATTTGCTTGCCCTTACGACAACATTCGCTGGAGTCCGCCCCAGGGCGGCGACGGGCCGAACTATACGTTGACGTGACGGCGTCATGAGCAGTCGTCGAGGGCAGACAGGCGGATCGGCATGACCCCAACTATGAGCCGTGAGCTCCTTTCGTCACGCCGTCCCGCCAGCGGCTTAGGAGGTCCAGGACCCGCCGGGCGCTCGTCTCGGGCGGCTCCCGGTCCGTGTCGAGGATGAGGTCGGGCGCCTCCGGGGGCTCGTAGGGGTCGCTGACGCCCGTGAAGGCGGGGATTTCTCCCCGCAGAGCTCGGGCATACAGACCCTTCGGGTCTCGACGGACCAGGACCTCCAGGGGACAGCGGACGTACACTTCCAGGAAGGCTTCGTCTCCGATCAGGGCCCGGGCCGCCGCCCGGGCTTCCCGGTAGGGCGAGACGAGGGCGACGATCACGTATACGCCGTGCCGGACCAGCAGGCGGGCGACGTAGGCGACCCGCCGGATGTTCTCCAGGCGGTCCTCCCGGGAAAAGCCCAAGCCTCGGGAGAAGTGTTGACGGACGACGTCCCCGTCGAGGACTTCGACGGGCCGGCCCTCGGCCCGGAGCCGTTCGGCGACCAGCGATGCGACCGTACTCTTACCAGCCCCGGGAAGTCCCGTGAGCCACACGCACACACCGCGTCGTTCAGCCCCCGTCGACGGCTCGGGCCGGCGGGCGCCCTCGGCGCTGACGCTCTCGACCTGCACGCCGTCGGCCCGCACGGCCAGGGTCAGGGCGACGCCCTCCGTCGCCAATGTGAAGGTAAAATGGCCCAGCGTGCGGCATTCGACCCGGAGGGCGTCCAACCGTCGGCCGACGAGGGCCTGCAGGGCTCGATTCACGGCTTCGACCTGTTCTTGCAGTTCTTGGCCGCGCGGGGTCCGTCGGAGCACCTGAGTCCAGAGGCGTTCGCCCTCGGCTCGGGCGTGCCGGCGGGCGCGGCCGCTCTGGAGGACCAGGACGGCGAGGCCCTCGAGGACGTCGACGAGGTCCTCGGGCACAAAGCCTGTCCGGGCCGTCTGCGCCAGCCGCAGGAGGCGGGGCCGTTGGGGGCCGGCCATGACTTCGGCCAGGGCCAGGGCCTCTTCGGCGACCAGGCTGGCTTCGTCCTCGTGGAGTTCCAGGCCCGTCGGGGACGGCCGCTCACCGCTCATGGCTCCCTCCGCCGACCGGCACCGCTTCGGTCTCCGGGTGGGCTTCCTTCAGGATGGCGTGCGCCTCGTGTTCGAACCCGCCCGTCTCGATGGGGCAGTGGATGCCGCATTCCTTGGGTGCGCCCTGCTCCCACCACCAGCGGCCGGCCCGGTCGTCCTCGCCGGGTTGAATCGGCCGGGTGCAGGGTTCACAGCCGATGCTCGTGTAGCCCCGGGCGTACAGGGGATGGACCGGCACGCCGTGCGTCTCCAGGTACTCCCAGACCTCCTCCTTCGTCCAGTCGGCCAGGGGATTGACCTTTACGATGCCGCCGTGGTCGTGGTCCAGCTCGACCTTCCGGATGTTCGCCCGGGAGGCCCACTGCTCCCGGCGCAGGCCCGTGATCCAGGCGTCGAGTCCCTCGAGGGCCCGGACCAGGGGCCGCACTTTCCGAATCTGACAGCAGAGGAGGCGCAGAGGGACGGAGCGGTAAAACAGGTTGACGCCGTGGCGGCGGACCATCGCCTCGACCTCCCGGTAGTCCGGGAACAGGACCTCGAAGCGGGCCTGCGGGTAGCGTTCTCGGACGCGGTCCAGAAACTCGTAGGTCGCCTGGGGCAGGCGGCCCGTGTCGACGGTGATCACCCGCACGTCGGGCCGAATCCGGACGGCCATGTCCAGGATGGCCATCCCCTCGGCCTGCAGGGCCGTGACGACGGCGACGCCGTCGCCGAAGGTCTCTAGGGCCCAGGCGATGACGGCCGGGGGCGGCTGGTCGTCCAGTTCGACGGCGATCTCACCGATCTCGAGGTCGTCGAAAACGACCCGTCGCATCATCCGATGACCTCCGCTTTGACGGCGAGTGGCGAGTGGCGAGTGGCGAACGGCGAATGGCGAATGGCGAATGGTTTATAGGTTGAACGGTGGTCGTTACCCCCTCACACCGTCACGTCGTCACGTTAACAGAGCCATTCGATTCGTGAGAATGGCGTCGGGACAACCTTTCCCAACGCCCGGGAAGCACGGTTTTTCAAAGTGACGGAGTGACGGAGTGACGAGCCACGGCCTTGGGCCGATAGAGCCCTAGATGGCAGGGCTTCTTGGACGCTCGGCCGAACTGCCCTTTGCTTGAAAAACCGTCCTTCCCGAAGGGTCGGCAAAGCCGAACCCATGCGGGTTTCCACCAACCGAACGGCTCTGATAACTGGTCATCCGCCCGATAGGGCCGGCAGGATGATGAGTTCCTGGCCGGGCGCCAGGGGCGTGTCGAGACCTTGGAGGTTGCGGATGTCCTCCTCGCCTACGAACAGATTCACCAGGGGAGACACGTTTCCGTCGGGCGCCAGGACCTGCTGAACGAGTCGCGGATACCGCTGGCGGAGCCATTCCAGGGCCTCCCGGACCGTCCGGGCCGGGACCTCGATGCGGTCGGCCCCGTCCGTGAAGGTCAGGAACATGCCGGGCACGTGGACGACCGGCCCGCGCGTGGGGGCCTCGGCTTTGTCCACGGGCGACGTCCCCAGGGCGATGGCCCGGAGCTGGTCGTCCGTATGGGCGTCCAGGAAGTCCCGGAACGTCCCGTCGGCCTCCTCCTGGACGGCCCGCCATTCGAGCCACGCCCCGACCAAGCGGCAGAGGACTTCGACGATCTGGTCCTCGGGAATCCGCCGGAGCAGGGGCTTGCCGATGGCGGCCCGCGTCCCGAGGCCGCCCCGCAGGCAGACGTCGTAGGCCTCGACCCGGACGCCCTTCGTGGGGTGCTGGGTCGTCGTCCCCTGGAGGCCGATGTCGCCGACCCAGTGGTGGGCGCAGGCGTGGGGGCATCCGTCCACGTAAATCCGGAGTTCCTCGACAGCCCGGCCGAACCGGGCCTCCAGCGCCGCTAAGATATCCTTGAGCTTGCCCTTGGTCTCGGCGACGGAGTAGTTGCAGAACTGGTGGTCCGTGCAGGCCGTCGACCGCCCATAAAGGCGGTTCCGCCGGGGGTCGAATCCGATAGCCGTCAGCCGCTCCGTGAGCCACTCGAGTCGGTCTTCCGGGACGCCCGTGACGATGAAGTTCTGCATCCGCGTGAACCGCACGTCGCCGCCGAACTCGCCGACGATCTCCCCGAGGGCGACGAGCTGGTCGCCCCGGACCCAGCCCATCGGGACGGGAACCCCCACGTAAACGAGGCCCTCCTGCTTCTGCGGATGCACGCCCAGATGGTCGGTGTCGTGGGTCGGGGCCGGCGCCTGCCCGTCTTCGAGTCGGCGGCCCAAGCGGGCCTCGACCATGGCCCGGACGCCCTCGGGGCCGTAGTCGTCGACCATGAACTTGATGCGGGCCTTCGCCCGGCTGAGGCGGTAGCGCAGGTTCGTCTGCCATACGTCCGTGACGGCCCGCAGGACCTCGATGGCCTCTTCGATGGGGACAAAGACACCCAGGTCCCGGGAAATCCGGGGCGTCGCCGACAGGCCTCCGCCGACCCGGACGGCGAACCCGGGCCGGCCGTCCTTGAGGGTCCCGACCAGCGCCACGTCGTGGATCTCGGGGGCGTTGCACTGGGCCGGGCAGGCGCTGATGGTGTACTTGTGTTTCCGGGGGAGGTTCGAGTAGTCCCGATTCCCGTAGAAGAATCGGGCCGCCGCCTCGACGACGGGCCGTACGTCGAACAGCTCGGCCCGATCGACGCCGGCCACGGGGCAACTCGTGATGTTGCGGACCGTGTCCCCCTCGCCGCCGACGGTCGTGAGACCGGCGGCCTGAATCTGTTCCAGGACCTCGGGGAGCTGGTCGAGGCGCACCCAGTGGAGCTGGATCCCCTGACGGGTCGTGAGCTCGCCGTAGTTCCGGCCGTACCGCCGCGCCAGCTCGCCGACGGCGATGAGCTGGCCGGACGTGATGCGGCCGCCCGGGACCTTGATACGGACCATGAAGGTCCCGACCTTCGGCTTGTCGTGGGTCAGGCCCCACCAGTTCAGACGGACGATGTCCTCCTCGGGGATGGCCTCGTAGCCCCGGGCGATCAACAGCGGAAGCTCCTGAATGATATCCAGGGGAAACTTCTCCTGCTTGAGGCGCTCGATGGAGTTCCGCTTCAGGACGAGCTCCCAGGTCGGCTCCGGGGTCGTGCGGACTTCGGTCTCGACCGTCGCCGTCGTCATCGTTAGTCCCTCCTGGCCTTGGGGAGAAGGCAGATAGGCAGGTCGGCGGTGGGCATGAAGCCTCAGAACGGTGTCCAAGGCTCAGGACACCGCCGTGAGGCCGGTTCAGACGCAAGCAGGGGAATAAGCCCTCCTGGCCAGCCGGGGGGCGTTCCGACTCTCCTACTCTCCGCCGACCTGCCTATCTGCCGATCCCATCGGGATTCTCACGGGCCGAACGGCCCTAAAGAAAAGGGTAGGGGCCGCCATGCCGGTGTCGACCGGTCCTGGCGGCCCGTCTCGACTTCCGGGTCGGGCCCACGGCCCAGACCCGAAAGTTCAAGCCGCCCCGCTATTTGTTTTGATTTGCTTGAGATCAGTGCAGGCTTCAGGAAAGACGGGGGAAGGACGGACCGACGGGGATTCAAGGACCAGGATGCCATACCGTATCCGGGGCCGGCCGCCTACACGACGTAGACGGGACTGCCGATGGAAACACGCTCGCCGGCCTGGGAGAACGTCGGTCACCGGTGATGAGCTTCTTTACTAAGGAGCAGAGGCAACCGATCGAGCTGTCATCACCGGAGGAAAGCCCAAACGGGGGTCACGCCCGGGAGGGACATATACAGGTGGGACAGTACTCGTCCCAGAGGAGGATGCGGAGGGGTTCCCGTCCGCCACGGACCGTCGGACGCTGAAGCATGCAACTCCTCCAGGACTCAAGAAGCCATTTCCGAGTGTGATTTCATTATACTCAAGCCCGCATCCATGTCAAGTGGACCAGGTCCCGGGTACCGTGTCCCACATTCGGCCGTCCGGAAGTACGGCCGGGATGGGCGGTGGGGGATGCGGAATAGAAATCCAAGCGACCCCGCTCTTGCGAGCGGGGCTTGGATGAAAATAGCCCATTCGCCGAACGCCCGAATGCCCGAACGGCCGGTCTCGGGGCCTGGCTCCTTGCAGAGTCCCTTTATCGGTCCACGGATTCCAGGA
The DNA here is from genome assembly GCA_002898535.1 of bacterium HR11. Taxonomy (NCBI): domain Bacteria; species bacterium HR11. Next base: position 121,848 of record BEHN01000002.1, on the reverse strand, counting down.
TGGACCGGAGGCGGGTGTCCAGCGCCGGGTCCTCGACGGGCGGCGTTTCGGCCGGCGCCGGCGGGGTCGGGCGGGCCCGTCGGCGCAGGTAGTAGGCGATGAGGCCGCCCCCGAAGCCCAGGGCGACGAAGGGCAGGACCCAGGCCGTGACGAAGAAGCCCCGTTTGGGCGGGGCCGCCAGGACGGTCGGCCCGTATTTTGCCTGCAGGCGTTGCAGGATGCCCGCCAGGTCCAGGCCCTCGTCGATCAGGCCCTGGATCTCGGCGTTCATCCGGCGGGCGAACTCGCAGGTGCACCCGTGGAGGACCATATTGCACCCGCACTGGCAGACGACCCGACGGTTGACGTCGCCGACCGTCAGGCGGGCCTTAGGGGCGGGCGTCGTTCCCAAGAGGAGACTCCCGGAAAGGACGTACACGAGGGTAAGCCCGAAGAAAGTTTTGGTAGACGGCATCTTTCAGGTCTCCGATCTTCATGCCCCGCAGGCGGGCGATGGCCTCGACGACCTTCAGGACGTAGGCCGGTTCGTTCCGTCGCCCCCGGTAGGGCACGGGGGCTAAGTAGGGGCTATCGGTCTCGACGAGGAGGCGGTCGAGGGGGACGACCCGAGCGGCGGCCTGGACATCGGCGGCCCGGTCGAAGGTGACGATACCCGAGAAGGAGACGTAGCACCCCAGGTCCAGGTAGCGTCGGACGGTTTCGGCGTCGCCGGTATAGCAGTGGATGACGACCTGCGTTCGTTCGATGGGCGCCTCTCGCAAGAGGGCCAGGGTATCGTCGTGGGCCTCTCGGGTATGGACCACGAGGGGGAGGCCCCGCTCGACGGCCTGGGCGATGTGCCAGGCGAAGACGGTCCGCTGAGCCTCCCGGGGGCTATGCATGTAGTGGTAGTCCAGGCCGGTTTCCCCGATGGCCACGACGCGAGGATGGGTCCAGTATTGCGCCAGTTGATGGGCGACGGCCTCGTCCCATCGGCGAGCCTCATGGGGATGGAGGCCGAAGGCCGCCCACACGAAGGGGTACCGCTCGGTCAGGTCCAGCGTGAGTTGCGCCCGCCGAGGCTCCAGGTCGCAGTGGACGGTCAGGATCGCCCGGACGTAGTTTTCCCATGCCCGTTCCAGGACCTCGGGCCGGTCTCCGTCAAAGCGGGGGTCCTCCAGATGGGCGTGGCCGTCAACGATCATGGCGCGCCTCGTGCCAAGCCCGGTAGAGCCGAAGGAGCTGTTGGGCCCGAAAATGTTGGGGCTCCTGGCGCAAGACTCTCTCGAGCGTCTCGATGGCCCGCCGGATCTGGCCCATGTCCTTATACAACACGGCCAACTCGACCCAGTAGTCCCAGTTGAGGGGTTCCAGCTCGAGGGCCTTCTGCAGGTAGGCCTCCGCTTCCGGCTGGGTTTCCCCCTGATGGGCTAAGGTCAGGGCCATAAGGTAATGGAAGCGGGCATTCTTTTCAAGGACGGCCCGGTACCGCGTCAGGAGATGACGGGCTTCCTCGAAGCGGCCCTGTTCGATGAAGGTCTCCGCCCGCTGGAGCAGAGCCTCCGTGGATAGGTCCCCCACGGGAATCCCAAAGGTCGGCGTCCGCATGTCGAAGGCGCGGCGGATTTCCCGGTAGGCGTTTTCGACCCGCTGGAGGAGGCGCTCGAGCTTCGCCTGTTTCTCCGGGCTCAGGTCCTTCCGATATCGGATGGGGAGGAGCCAGTCCCGGAACTGCTCGTAGCGCTCCTGGACCCGCTCCCAGGGCGAGTCCGGCGGCAGGGCCAAGAGCTCCCAGGCCGTCATGTCGGCCGACCGGTCGGCCAGGACCTCCCAGTCCGGCGGCAGAGGGTTCAGGTACTCACTGCCGGCCGACCACAACCGGGGCGCCACTTTTTCATACCGCTCGGGCGGGTGGGCGGCCAGGTACCCGAACAAGAGGCCCAGGTAGAGACGCCGGGCCGCCTCCTCGGGCGGTAGACCGCTCTGGTCGAGCAACTCTTGAACCCGCCGGGGGTGCACGACTTGACTCCGCAGGAGCTGGTCTTCGACGTGAAAAAACGCCCGTTGAAGGACGGCCTGGTCGCTCTGAATGACCCACCAGGCGGCCGCCGGTAAGCGCTTTAGATAGGCTTCGGGCCGGGGGTCGTTGAGGACGGCTTCCTCGATCAGGGCGCTCAGGTCGACGGGCACGATGAGGTCCGGCAGGACGGGCTGGGGCCGTTCTTCCCACTCGAAGGGGGCGTCGTCGTAAAAACAGGCCGTGAAGATCGTCCGGACCTGGAGTTCCAGGAGTCGCTGGAGGTCTTGCTGAGTCAAGACCCCCTGTTGGACCAAGTAATGGCCCAAACGTTCGGTGCCCTTGGCCTGCAAGACGGACTGGAGTTCCGCCTCTGAGGCGAGAATGCCCTGCTGGACGAGGAAGAACCCCAGCTTCTCCCGTTTCACGTTGGAGTGGGCGAAGACCAGACGGCCCTCATGAAAGTACAGACTCCGGCGGACCGGCGGCCGCCCCCGCCGGACGATGCCGGAGCGCTTTTGGTGGACCAGCGTCCGAAGGAAGAATCCCAAGTCGTCTCGGGGTGGCCACATCGGATGAGGACCCGCTGTCGAGGGTGCTTCTCATTTTATCCAAAGGAGCGACGCCGGTCCAGCGTGGGGAAACCCCTTGAGGTGAGCCGCTCTACCCAGGGGGAATCGCCTGGCCCGACGCCGATGGAAAAGATGCGTCGCCGGCCTAAAATAAGAGTGGTGATCGGCGGTGCGCCGTTCTGGCGGACTGCCGAATCGGCGTCGTCCCGCCGTCATGCCACCCGACCCGGGCGACAGCCCCGCCCCCTCAAGCCTCGTACCGCCCCCGAATTTGACAGCCCGGACGGGTCCTCTATAATGACCCGGCAATTCCGGGCGGAGGTCAGCAATGGCGTACATCATCTGCGAGCCTTGCATCGGCACGAAGGATACCGCCTGCGTGGACGCTTGCCCCGTCGACTGCATCCATCCCAAGAAGGGGGAGGCCGCCGGATATCGGCCGGACGTCCAGGTCGCTTACGACGAGGTCGACCAGCTGTACATCCACCCCGAGGAGTGCATCGACTGCGGGGCGTGCCAGCCGGTATGTCCCGTTTCGGCCATCTTCCCGCAGGACGAAGTCCCGGCCCAGTGGGAGTCCTACATCGAAAAGAACAAGATGTTCTATCAGCTGGCATGGCCGGAATTCAAGGAGAAATACGGCATTAAGTGACTTCGGGTCCTCGGGGTTCGCTTCAGGATTTCGGTCCGGGCGGGGACCGAACCTCCGACGCCGAGGCCCCATGCCGATGGAATCCTGTTTTTCTTTATCGGCGTATGATTACGAACTGCCCCGAGAGCTGATCGCCCAGACGCCCGTCGAGCCGCGGGACCAGGCCCGCATGATGGTCCTGTGGCTCCGTCAGCGGCGCTGGGAACACCGGCGATTTTTTGAATTGCCGGCCTTCCTGCAGGAGGGGGACGTCGTCGTCGTCAATAACAGCCGGGTCATCCCGGCCCGTCTGTACGGTCGCCTCGCCCGAGGAGACCGGGAACGTCCCGTCGAGGTCCTCCTCGTCCGGTCCCTTTCGTCGGAGGCGGCCGCCCCCGAACGATGGCACGCCCTGCTCCGTCCGAGTCGGCGGATTCGTCCCGGCGATGTCCTCCGGTTCCCGGCCGACGTCCGGGCGACCGTCGTGGAGCGGACCCCCGAGGGCGATTGGGTCCTGGCCTTCGAGAGTCCCCGGCCGCTCCAGACCATGCTGGACGACATCGGGTGGATGCCCGTCCCGCCCTATATCGTCCGCCGGGACCCGAGCCTGGCCGAGCGGGACCGCCGGTGGTACCAGACGGTGTACGCCAAGGTCCAAGGCTCCATCGCCGCCCCGACGGCCGGCCTCCACTTCACGCCCCGTGTGATCCAAGCCCTCCAGGAAAAGGGCGTCGTGTGGTGTGAGGTCACGCTCCACGTCGGGCCCGGCACCTTTCGGCCCGTCCGGACGCCCGACGTGCGTCACCACCGGATGGACCCCGAGTGGTACGAGATTCCCCCCGACGTATGGGCCGCGATCGAGACCGCCCGCCGACGGGGCCGCCGGGTCCTGGTCGTCGGGACGACGACGACCCGGGCCCTCGAATCGGCCGCCCGTCATGACCCCCCGTGCCTGTCCGGCTGGGCCGACGTCTTCATCTATCCGGGCTACGAATTCCGGGTCGTTCGGGACCTCCTGACGAATTTCCACCTGCCGAGGAGCACGCTCCTAATGTTGGTCTGCGCCCTGGGCGGTCGGGACTTCATCCTGGCGGCCTACCGGGAAGCCGTCCGGGAGCGCTACCGCTTTTACAGTTACGGGGACTGCATGTTGTTGCTGGATGCATAGGGATTCGGGCCCCAGGAAAAGAGACCACGGACCACATTGCCCGAGACCCGGCGTCCGGGCCCTGAGCCCCCCTCCATACGCTTCCCTGCAAACCGTCGACCCCCGTCGCCCCTTGCGGCCGTCCGCACGGGTCTCGTGAAGACCCTTCCTGCGGAGGTAGGCCATGCTTCCCATCGTGGCGACCCTCGCCAAGTTGGCCCCCGTGGTAGCCCCCGTCGTGAAAGACGTCGCTACCAGCGTCGTCCGGGGCCTTACGAAACAGTCACGTCCGGACCTGCCGGGCATGGCCGACGAGTTCTCCCGTATCTCAGGAGACTTCCTGAGCCGTCTCGTGAACCGGACCGAGCTCCTGGGAAGCCTCCCGGCCATCATGCCCGGGGGATGCATCCCGCCGCCCGAACTCTCGAAAAACTGGAAACTCCCCATCGTCTTCCCGCCGGACCTAAACCGCCTGGTCTTGGACCGCCTGATGACCCAGGTCGACCGCTTGCTGGAAGGCCTGACCCGCATCACAAACCTCCTCACAAGCCTCTTCAAGGACCTCTTCCCTCAAGGGCCGGGGCCCATCCAGGACAAGCCGCCGTCCTCCGGCGGCCTTTACACGGACATGGCTCGGACCGAAGAACCCCCGGCTACTCCGCCGGCTGGGGGGGCGGCCCGTCCGTCGGAAACCCCGTCTCCGACCGGGTCCGCGCCTCCCGGCGGAGCTCCCGCACCTGCCCCGGCCCCGAAGGGACGCGCTGATTCGACGCCCGTCTCGACGGAGGGCCTCGGCGGCCGGACCCTGGCGCGCCTCTTCGACGACATGAATAGCGTCGAGTCTCAGATCAACGGCCTGGACCCTAACGACCCGAAGGCCCAGTTCCGCCTCATGCAACTCCAGCAGAAGATGCAGAGGCTGACCCAGATGATCAACCTCATCGCCGAGATGCGAAAGGCCCTGCACGACACCTCGATGGCCATCATCCGTAATATCCGATGAGCGTAGGTCCCGAAAAGACCACGGACCCCAGACCGTGGACTCCAGCTGGGGTCTGGGTCGATGGTTCGTGGTCTGAAGTCCTTTCCCCAAATCCAGTCCTGGGGACCCATCGTGCATCTCGTATCTCGCATCAGAACACTCCCATGGAGGTGCGTCATGAACCCGCAGGCGTGGCAAGACCTCCAAGAGGCCCTCCGAACGGTCTTGGGCGAGGGCCGATGGGAAGAAGCCCTCGGGCTGACCCCCGAGGCCGTCTCGGTCCTCGTCCAGACGGCCCGTCAGCTGGTCGAGCAGGGCCGGCTCGACGAAGCCCAGACCCTCCTGGAGGGGCTGGTCGTGCTGTATCCCCAAGAGGCCTATCTGCATACGGCCCTGGGGTGCGTCTACATGCGGAAAGGTTGGGCCGAAGACGCCGTCGCCGCCTTTCAGTGCGCCCTGACCCGGGACCCGACGGACGTCGCCGCCCATACGTATTTAGGCGAACTCTACCTGACCCAGGGAGCCGTCGAGGCGGCCCTGCGCCATCTGGCCCGGGCCGTCGAACTCGACCCGGCCGGGACGGACCCCTATGCGAATCGGGCCCGTCTGCTCAGCGGCCTGGCGGCGGCCCTGGCCCGGAACGGCGTCGAAAACGGCGGGCCCTCCGGCGGGAACGCCGGCGTCCTGTGACATTCCTATCGGGAAGTCCCCTGCGGCCCGGCGGCGGTCTTGGAAAGGCCCCGAAAGAGGGGTATAATCATCGGCTCGAGGAGAATTTCAGGTCATGAGGCACAGGCGTGGCCGGGCCGTCGAAGGGGGACTCCTGGACGAGCTGGCGGCGCAGGTCGATAGGGGGCTGGACCTGGAGGCCCTTGCGCAGGCCGTCCTGGAGGTCTTGGTCCGCCGGACGGGGAGCGTCGGGGGCTGGGTCTGTGTGAACACGCCGACCCCCGGTCGCTGGCAGGTCGTGGCCCGTCAGGGGCCGGTTACGCCGGGGGCCTGTTGTCGAAGTCAGGAAGCGGCGTGGCCAGGGGGTCCGGCGTGCGCGTTTCGGGCCGCTGAGGGGAATGGGCCTCCTCTGCAGGCCATGGAGATTCCCCTGCACTCGGGCGGCTCGCTCATCGGGGTCGTTCGTCTTTACGGTCGGGAGCGTCGGCAACCTCGGCTCTCGGCGGAAACCCGCACGTTCCTTCAGGGCTGGCTGGGGGCCGTCTTGGCCGGTGTCGCCGAAGTGACGGCTCTCCGGGGTCTGTACCGCCAGCTCTTTGAGCGTCTCCCCGTCGGCATCTACCGCTCCACGCCGGAGGGTCGGATCATCACCGCCAATCCGGCCGCCGTCCGGATGTTCGGATACGAGCGGGAAGAGGAATTCTGTGCCCTGAACGCCACCCAGCTCTACGTGGACCCTGAAGACCGCCGGCGGTGGCTTCAGATGCTCCAGGAGCAGGGCGAGGTCCTTGATTTTGTCGCCCCCATGCGCCGAAAGGACGGTCAGGTCCTGTGGGTCCGGGACAGCGCCCGGGCTATCCGGGACGCGGCCGGTCAGGTCGTTTACCTGGAGGGCGTCCTGGAGGACGTGACGGCCGCCCGTCAGGCCGAGGAGGCCCTGCAGGAGAGCGAGGCCCGCTATCGTCGCCTCGTCGAGCTGTCGCCCGAGGGGGTCGGCGTCCACTTAGACGGCCGACTCGTGTACGTGAACCCGGCCGGCGCCCGCATCTTGGGCGCCGCCTCGCCCGAGGAAATCATCGGTCGGCCCGTCGCGGACTTCGTCCATCCAGACTATCGGGCCTTGGTCGAGGAGCGCATTCGCCGCATGTTGACGGTCGGCGGCTCGGTCGAGCTCATCGAGGAGAAGTTCGTCCGCCTGGACGGGCAAGTCATCGACGTGGAGGTGGCGGCGACGGCGATCCCATACCGGGGCCGAACGGCCGTGATGGTCGTCGTCCGGGACGTCACAGAGCGCAAGCGCGCCGAGGCGGAACGAAGCCGCCTCTTGGATCGCATGAAGGCGCAGCAGGCGGCCTTAGTCCGTCTGGCTACAGAACCGGCCCTGGCGGAGGGTCGGCTGGACGATCTCTGGCCCGTCCTGACGGCGACCGTGGCCGACGTCCTGGGGGTCGAACGGGTCAACGTATGGGAGTTCTCGCCGGACGGGTCCGAACTCCGTTGTCGGATGGGCTTCGAGCGCACGGCCCGCCGGCACTCGGCGGGGGACGTCCTTCCCATGTACAGGTATCCCCGTTACCTGGAGGCCCTCCAGTCGGGCCTGGTCATCGAGGCGCCCGACGTTCATCAGGACCCCCGGACGGCCGAACTGACGGCCGACTACTGGGCGCCGCTGGGGATCGCCTCGTCGTTAGACGCTCCGATCCGCCTGCGGGGCCGGGTCGTCGGGGTCCTCTGCTGTGAGCACGTGGGGACGCCCCGGACGTGGGCGCCCGACGAGGTCGCCTTCGTCACGGAGGTCGCCGACCTCATCGCGCAAGCCTTTTTAAACGCCGAGGTCCGCCGTCTGGCCGAGGAGGTCCAGAAGCGGGCCGACCGGGCCATCCGGCTCCATCGGGCCAGCGAGGCCCTCAGCGTGCCCCGGCCCTTCCCGATGACGGCCGAGGTCATCGGTCGGGAGGCGGCTCGCCTGGCCGACACCGACCGGGTGGCCGTCTATCTGGTCCATCCCGACGGTACGGTCACCTGCGCCTGGTCCCAGGGCGTCTCTGAGGCCTGGACCCGCCATGCGGTCCGTTGGTATGGGCAGAGGGTCGGCTCGACGGCGGGGACCGAGCCCCTCTGGGCTTCCTTCGAGACGGGCTGGCCGGCCGAGACCTTCCCGGCGGCGGCCCGCCGGGAGGGCGTTCGGTCGATGGCCGTCTGGCCCGTCGTCTATGAGGCCCGGACTCGGGCTTTTATCGAGTGCGTCTACGACCGGGACCGCTCATGGTCCGACGACGAGCGAGAGCTCATGCAGGCCTATACCCGGCAGGCGGCCATCGCCCTGGAGAACGCCCGCCTGATGACCGAGCTCCAGCAGAGGGCCATCCTGGACCCCTTGACCGGCGTTTACAACCGTCGGTACCTGGAAGACGCTTTGGAACGGGCCCTGGCTTCGGTCCGTCGGGGTGCCGGCCCTCATGCCTTGTTGTACATCGACCTGGACAAGTTCAAGGTCGTCAATGACGTCCTGGGCCACTTCGCCGGCGACAACGTCCTGCGGGACCTGGCCCAGCATCTCCTTCAGCGGACCCGGAAGAGCGACCTGCTGGCCCGCGTGGGCGGCGACGAGTTCGCCGTCCTGGTCTACCACCGGGACGTGGCGGCGGCCGAGCAGGCGGCCGAGGGCTTTCGGCAGGCCGTCGAGGGCTACCGCTTCCAGACGGGAAGCTACGAGTTCCGTTTTACGGCCAGCATCGGCGTCGCCCCCATCACACCGGACGTCGCGACGGTCGCCGACGTCCTGATGCGGGCCGACCTGGCCTGCTACGTCGCCAAGATGTCGGGCCGCAACCGGGTCCACCGCTACACGCCCGACGACGTCCGGTGGTCCCATCGGGTCATGGACGAGGTCCGGCGGGTCCAGCAAGTCCGGGAAGCCCTTCAGCAGGGCCGAATGGCCCTCGTCTTTCAGCCGGTCGTCCAGCTCTCGACGGGGACGCCCGTGTTTTATGAGGCCCTCGTCCGGATGGTCCGGGACGACGGGACCCTCGTGGCCGCCCAGGAGTTCCTGCCCCTGGCCGAACGGTACGACTTCATCCACGAGGTGGACCGGTGGGTCCTGGCCCGCCTCCTCGAGGCGGTCCATCGATGGTCGTCCCCGTGGGGATTGTCCGTGAACGTATCGGGCGCTTTGTTCGGCGACCCGGCGGGCCTCGAGCTGGTGGAGAGGCTCATCCAGCAGTGGGGGGCTTCGGGTCGCCTCATCGTGGAAATCCCCGAGTCGGTCCTCCTTCAACGGGCGCCCCACGCCCAGTCCCTGATTCGAAAATGGCGTGAGATGGGGAGCCGCTGGGCCCTCGACGGCTTCGGGGGCCCACTTTCGCTCCTGGAATCCCTGCAGTCCACGCCCTTCGATTACGTAAAGGTCGACGTGCGGCCCCTGGCGGCCCTGAACTGGACGCCGCCCGGCCGGGCCGCCGTCGAGGCCATCTGCCGGGTCGCCCAAGCGCTGGGCCTGAAGGTCGTCGCCAAGGGCGTCGAGGACGAGCGGACGGCCGCCGTCTTACGGGAAGTCGGCGTCGACTATGCGCAGGGATTCCTCTGGGGACGACCCCAGCCCCTGTAACGAAAGGCCGCCCCTCCCCGGTAATTACATGAACAGATACGGTTCGTCTCGGTGGAGGGGGCTTGAGCATTATCGGGACCCCTCGAGAGATACGGTTCAACTCGTCTCAAAAATCGGTTCCAGGTCCCGGGTGCCGGATTCCAGAATCGGGAGTCCGGGAGTTTTTGATCCAAGCCCCGCTCGCCAGAGCGGGGTCGCGAGATACAGACTATGGACCCCAGACCACCGACCATTCGCCATTCGCTGTTCGCCATTCGCTGTTCGCCGTTCGCGTTTCGAACTTATATCCTAACACTCGGTCCCCGGCATCAAACTTTTTTCGGAGGTGCACCATGAAACGATGGACGGTCCTGGGCCTGAGTGCCCTGTGGGTCGCTTCGATGGCCTTCCTGCCCGTCCTCGGAAGCTGGGCGGCCGAAAAGGGCGGCAAGGCCGTGACGGTCACGGGAGAGGTCATCGACATGGCCTGCTTCTTCGCCAAGGGCGCCAAGGGCAGTGGCCATGAGAAGTGTGCCAAGATGTGCATCGAGGGCGGCGTCCCGGCCGGCTTGTTCACGGACGACGGCAAGGTTTACATCCTGGCCGGCGACATGATGGAGAACCCGGAAGCCTTCCAGAAGGCGAAAGAGTACGCCGCCAAGCGGGTCTCCGTCACGGGGACGGTGATCGAGAAGGACGGGACGAAACTCTTGGTGGTTCAATCCGTCCAGCCGGCCCGGTAAGCCCGATGGACCTGGGGGGCAGGCTTTACGTCTGCCCCCTATAGGGCCGATCAGACGCCATTCGCCCGGACCGTTGGCGACGGGGCGACACGGGCCGACGGGGGCGTCGGCCTGACCCACAGGCCCGAGGCCACCCCCTTATTGCGACAAAGCAGGTGACGAATGGAAGATGAGAACGATTCGCGATGCGCCATTCGCCACTCGCCATTCCCGATGGGCCACTCACGCCTCGCCGTGGGGGATCGTCATCGGATGGGCGGTCCTCGCCGGCGCCCTCTTCGGGTGTTCGTTCCGAGCCAGCGCACCCGCCCAGCCGGTGGCCTTCAGTCATAAGGTCCACGCCGGAGACTATCAGATTCCCTGCTTGTACTGTCATTCGTATGCCCGGCGGTCGCCCGTCGCCGGCGTCCCCTCGATGGAGCGCTGTATGGGTTGCCACGCCGCCATCGAGTCGGACCATCCCGAGATCGGGAAGCTGAAGGCTTACTGGGAGCGGAAGGAGCCCATCCCATGGGTCCGGGTCTATCGGCTTCCGGCGTTCGTCCGCTTCAGTCACAAGCGGCATGTCCGGGCCGACATCGCCTGTCAGACCTGTCACGGGCCCGTCGAGCGCATGGTCCGGGTCCGCCAGGCGGCGTCCCTCGAGATGGGATGGTGCATCGAGTGCCACCGTCAGCGGAAGGCTTCCACGGACTGCCTAACGTGTCACTATTAACAGACCCGCTCGGTTCGTGAGAATGGCGTCGGAACAACCTTTCCCATCCCTCGGAAAGCATGATGTTTCAAGCATTCGGCAGATGGGCAGTCGGCAGGTTGGCAGATGGGCAGTGGGCAGGTCGGCAGATGGGCAGGTCGGCCGATGGGCCGGTCGGGGCAGGGATGAGTCCTTTCGGCCGGGGCCGGCGGTCGGCGACAGGAGGCGGCGAAGAGTAAGACGTAGGGACTGGGAACGATGGATGCCCCCTCGCTTTCCACGTCGGCCGCCGAACGGTCTTCCCGGATTCCCGAACTGCCGAATTCCCGGATTCCCCCTTTCTGAGTGGTTTCGATGCGGCGTCGGGACTTTCTGAAGGCCTTGGGCGTCACGACAGCCGCGGCGACTCTGGACGGCTGTCGTCGGAGCGTCCACAAGCTCATCCCCTACGTGATCCCACCGGAGGACGTCGTCCCCGGCGTGGCGGCCTGGTATGCGACCGTATGCCGGGAGTGCCCGGCCGGGTGCGGTCTGCTCGTCAAGACGCGGGAGGGCCGGGCCGTCAAGGTCGAGGGGAATCCGGCCCATCCTGTCAATCGGGGCCGCCTCTGCGTCCGGGGCCAGGCCGCCCTGCAGGGTTTATACGACCCGGACCGAATTCGCCAGCCCTTGCAGAAGCGGCCGTCCGGGGAATTTCGGCCCGTCTCGTGGGAAGAAGCCGAGCGGCTCCTCGTCGAGCGGCTGGCCGACCTCCGGCACCGGGGCCGGGCCGACCGAATCGTCCTCGTCACGCCCCTCCTGACGGGAAGCCTGGACCGTCTCGTTCAGGACTGGACGGAGGCCCTCGGCGTCGGCCGGCGGATCGTCTACGAGCCCTTTGCTTACGAGGCCCTGCGGACGGCCAGCCGGGTCGCCTTCGGCCGAGACGCCATTCCTGACTATCGCATCGAGACGGCCCGCGTGCTCATCTCCTTCGGGGCCGACTTCCTGGAGACCTGGCTGTCCAACGTCCGCTTTGCCCGGGCCTTCGCCGAGGGGATCCGCGCCGTCCGGGACGGGACCCGGGTGGGTCGGTTCATCCACATCGAGCCCCGCTTGTCTCTGACGGCGGCGAATGCCGACGAATGGATTCCCGTCCGGCCCGGTGCGGAGGCCTTCCTGGCCCTGGCGATGATTCACGTCATCCTCACCGAGGGCCGGGCCTCGCCGTCCCTGCCGGCCGACGAAGTTCGACGCCTTACGGAATTCGTCCGGCCCTACGACCCGGAGACCGTCGCCGCCCAGACCGACGTCCCGCCCGAACAAATCCGTCGGCTGGCCCGGCTCTTTGCCGAGGCCGACCCGGGCCTCGCCATCGGCGGCGGCGTGGCCGGGACGGGGTCGAATGCGACGGCGACCCTCGTGGCCGTCCACTTGCTCAATTACGTCGCCGGCTTCGTCGGTCGGACCGTCGTCTTTGGGCCTGACTTCAGTCTCGGCCGGGTCAGCCGATTCAGCGAGGTCTGCGAACTGGTCGCGGCGATGGAGGCCGGCCAGGTCGAGGCGCTCCTCTTCTTGGACGTCAACCCAGTGTTTACCCTGCCCCGGGGTCTGGGCTTCGAGTCGGCCCTGGCGAAGGTGCCCCTTGTCGTGGCCCTGGCAAGTTTTATGGATGAGACGACGGCCCGGGCTCATCTGGTCCTGCCGATTCATACGCCCCTGGAATCGTGGGGGGATTACGAGCCCCAGGTCGGCGTCCACGGCCTGCTCCAGCCCGTCCTGCGGCCCCTCTTTCGGACGCGGGCCCCGGGCGACATCCTCCTGGCGGTCGCCCGCTCGATGGGCGAGGACGTCGCCTCGAAACTTCCGTGGTCCGACTTCTATACGTATCTCCGGACGCGATGGCAGGAGCTCCACCGGCGGCTGGCCCCGGACCGGGACTTTGAGGCCTTCTGGCAGGACGCCCTCCGGCAGGGCGGCGTGTGGGAGGCCGTTGCGCCCGAATCGGTCCGGCTCGCCCCGGAAGTCTTTCAGATGAAGTTCGAGCCGCCGACCCTGGAGGGGCCCTCCGAAGGCCCGGCGCTCCTGGTCTATCCGTCCGTGCATCACTTTGACGGCCGGGGGGCCGACCGTCCGTGGCTTCAGGAGATCCCGGACCCCGTGACAAAGGTCGTCTGGGACGCCTGGGTCGAGGTCCATCCCGAGACGGCCCGCCGACTGGGCGTCGCCATGGGAGATGTCGTCGAGCTGGCCTCCCCGTACGGGAAGATCGAGCTTCCCGTATACGTGTATGAGGGCCTCCGGCCGGACGTCGTGGCGGTCCCCATCGGACAGGGGCATACGCACTACGGGCGCTATGCGCGGGCCCGGGGGGCGAACCCCATCGAGCTCCTGAGCCCCCGGCCGGAGGCCGTCGCCGGCGGCCGGGTCTGGCTTTCGGTGCGGGTCCGCCTGACGAAGACGGGCCGGCGGCATCTCCTGGTCTCGACGGCGGCCCGGGACCGCCAGCTCGGGCGGGGCATCGCCCAGGCCGTCGCCGTGGGGGAAGGGCGGTCGCCCGAGCGGCATCCGCCGGCGGGGACATCGGTCCCGGACATGTACCCGAAGCACGAGCATCCGGGCCATCGGTGGGGGATGGTCATCGACCTCAACGCCTGCATCGGTTGCAATGCCTGTGTGGCCGCCTGTTACGCTGAAAACAACATCCCCGTCGTCGGCAAGATGGAGGTCGCCCTCCGGCGGGAGATGGCCTGGATTCGGGTCGAGCGATACTTCGAGGCCGTCGGGGAACGGCCCGATGTCCGGTTCGTCCCCATGCTGTGCCAGCACTGCGACAACGCACCCTGCGAATCGGTGTGCCCCGTCTATGCGACGTACCACAACCCCGAGGGCCTGAATGCCATGGTCTACAATCGATGCGTCGGGACCCGCTACTGTGCCAACAACTGTCCATACAAGGTCCGGCGTTTTAACTGGCTGGACCCCGTGTGGCCCGAGCCCCTGCACCTTCAACTGAACCCCGACGTGACGGTCCGGTCCAAGGGGGTCATGGAGAAGTGTACGTTCTGCGTCCAGCGTATCCAGGCGGCCAAGGACCAGGCGAAGGACGAGGGTCGGCCTCTACGGGACGGCGACGTCGTGCCCGCCTGTGCCCAGACGTGTCCGACGGACGCCATCATCTTCGGCGACCTCAATGACCCCGAGAGTCGGGTCGCCCGCTTGGCCCGGGACCCGCGAGGGTACCACGTCCTGGCCGAGTTGAATACCCGGCCGGCGGTCACGTATTTGAAGAAGGTGGGCCGATAGGCAGGTCGGCCCATCTGCCGAACTGCCGAATATGACGCCTTACGGTCGCATCCATGCGGACGTCTTGCGAACCCTGGCGCCCCCGGGACGGGGGTACTACACGGCCCTGGCCTTCGTCGGGGCCGTTCTGGCGTGGGCCCTCTATGCGTGGTCCGTCCAGCTGGCCCGGGGCCTCGGCGTGGCGGGCTTCCACCGGGGCGTCTTCTGGGCCGTCTATATCACGAACTTCGTGTTCTGGATCGGGATCGCCCACTCGGGGACGCTGATTTCGGCCATCCTGTATCTCTTCCGGGCCCGTTGGCGGGCGGCCATCTCGAGGACTTCCGAAGCGATGACCGTTTTCGCCGTCATGACGGCCGGCCTGTTCCCCATCATCCACCTGGGGCGGCCCTGGTACTTTTACTGGCTGATTCCCTATCCGAACCAACGGGGCCTGTGGGTGAACTTTCGGTCGCCCCTGATATGGGACGTGTTTGCCGTCGGGACCTACTTCACGGTGAGCGCCGTCTTTCTATACGTCGGCCTGATCCCCGACCTGGCGGCCGTCCGGGAGCGGACGACGGGATGGCGGCGCCGGATGTACCGGCTCCTGTCGCTGGGCTGGCAGGGCACGCAGGAGGAGTGGCGGCACTACCGGAGCGCCTATCTCTTTCTGGCCGCCCTGGCGACGCCCCTGGTCGTGTCGGTCCACAGCGTCGTCTCCTGGGACTTTGCGATGGCCCTCGTGCCGGGTTGGCACAGCACGATCTTTGCCCCCTACTTCGTGGCGGGCGCCATCTTTTCAGGCCTGGCGATGGTCCTCACGCTGACGATTCCCCTCCGTCGGCTCCTCGGGTTGGAGGCCTACATCACGGACCGCCACCTGGAGAACGTGGCCAAACTCATCGTCGTGACTTCGCTTATCGTCACATACGCGTACGCTTGCGAGTTCTTCATGGCGTGGTACAGCGGGAATGCCTTCGAGCAAGCCGTCTTCCGGGAGCGAGCCCTGGGGACCTATGCACCCTTGTTCTGGATGATGGTCTTTTGCAATTCGGTCGTTCCCCTGACGCTCCTGGCCCGGCGGGTGCGGACGAACGTCCGGGCCCTGTGGGCCGTCGCCCTGCTCGTCAACGTCGGGATGTGGCTCGAGCGGTTCGTCATCATCACGGGCTCCCTGTCCTTTGACTACGAGCCCTGGTACTGGGCGGACGCCGTCTACCGGCCCCGGTGGGTCGAGTACAGCATCACGGCCGGCAGTTTCGCCTGGTTCCTCTTGTGGTTTCTCCTGTTCGTGAGGCACTTTCCGGCCGTCCCGATGGCCGAGGTGAAAGAAAGTGCAAGTATCTTGGGCAGATCGGCAGATAGACAGATGGGCAGGTAGTTTGATCGACGGTGGTCACGAAGCAAGCCATCTGCCTATTTGCCGATGGGTAAGGCTGGTCTGACGCCATTCTCACGGGCCGAACGGCTATTGCTTTGTCCATTAAGTCTTTTCGGGGACCCGGCAGTTCGGGAGTTCGGCGACTTCACGACGAGTTTCCCGGCTTCCCGAACGTCTGGATTCCCCCAAATACAGCGGACAAAACACTAAAAGATACAAAAAAGGCTGACGCCATGATGGTCGTCCGCGGCATTTTCACCGAAGCGGCCGCCGTCGGCCGGGCCGTGCAAGACCTGCGGCGGGCCGGCTTTCGGGACGTCACGGTCTTCCTGCCCGTACCGGACCCGTCGGTCCTGGCCGTGCTGGACGAACGGCCCAGCCCCGTGCGGCTGTGGACGCTGGTCGGCGGCCTCTTGGGGTGCCTCGGCGGCTTCGCTCTGACGGTCGGGACGTCCCTGGACTGGCCGATTCCGACGGGCGGCAAGCCCATCGTGTCGATTCCGCCGTTCATCGTCATCGCCTTCGAACTGACGATCCTCTTGGGTGCCCTGGGGACCCTGGTCGGGTTCCTGGTCCACAGCCGTCTACCGAGGCGAGGGGTTCCGGCGGCCTACGACCCGAGACTGGCCGAGGACCGCTTCGGCGTCTTCGTGCCGTGTCCTGCGGACCGCCAGTCCGTCGTGCAAGTGATTTTGCAAAACGCCGGTGCCGAGGAGGTAGCCCCGATCTGACCCGGGGCAGAATCGAACCGTCCACCTTTGTTCGTTCTAAACGACACTTTTGGCCCCTACGGAGGTGCGGGGCCGGGCTTGGGCAGTCCGGCCTTGTTTAGCCGGTTAAACACGATGTCTATGGACGTAGACACTTGGAGGCTCGGCCGGGTTGCAGGGGAGACGTTTTGGGGTCTGGGAAGCGGCCCGAATCGATGGCACGGAACTTGTTGAAGAAGACCCGACGTGCCGCCAGCAGGCGGCGGATGCGCGCGTCAGGACGTCTGGTCTGGCGGGTGGCCGTACGCCGGAGTCCCGTGAGCGGGTGGGCGGGGGGCGTCTACCTGGTGGTGGAAGCACGGAGTTTCGGCGGTGGCGGCG
Source organism: bacterium HR11 (assembly GCA_002898535.1). NCBI lineage: Bacteria > bacterium HR11. The sequence goes on along the minus strand of BEHN01000002.1, from coordinate 105,089 downwards.
GGGGAGGGCCCGCGGGCGAAAGGGAGGGCCTCTGTCGTGGGAAGGGGCTGAAGAGATGCCCCGATGGGTGTGGATGGCCAAGGCCAGGACTTAGGATCGGAATCCCCGAATCTTAAAGGGAAGCATGCCTTGAGGTTCCGTAGACTCGTGCGACTCGGATTACCGGCCCTCGGCCTGGGCCTGATGGCCGGATTTGTCTTCGGCTGGCCCTGGAGCCGGGACATGGTCGAACAGCCGGCCGTCCGGCCCTTTGAGGCCTGGATGCCCCTGCCGCCGGCGGGGACCGTCCCTCAGCCGGCGGCCTGGCAGCGGGGTCCGACGGCCGTCGCACCGGCGGCCGTCGAGACGGGCCGCCAGCTCTTTCGGACGTACTGCATCGTCTGTCACGGTCCGGACGCGAAGGGCACGGGCCCGGTCGCCAAGAAACTGAAGTCCCGGCCCTATGACATCACGGGTCAGTTCGTCGGCCGCAAGAAGGACGCTTCGCTTTACGAGACCATTCGGGGCGGGGGCGTCGTCATGCCGCCCTACCGGGAGGTCCTGTCGCCGGCGGAGACCTGGGCCGTGCTGAGCTATGTCCGATCCCTCCAGCGTAAGGGGACATCTCCGTGAATCAGCGAGCTCGAGTCCCATCGGTACCTGAATGGCCGGCTTGGATTATCGGCGGCCTGCTGGGTCTATTGGTCGTAGGGACGACGGCCTTCATCGTCGGGGCGGCGGGGCCAGCCCGTCTGCGGGCCTGGTCGGCGTTCCTCGTGAATTTCCTCTTCTGGTCGGGCGTCGCCCAGGCCGGCGTCGTGTGGGCCGCCGTCTGGCACCTGACAGGTGCCCGGTGGAGCCGCTTCGTGCGACGGGTGGCCGAGGCGAATGCGGCCTTCCTGCCGGTCTCCTTCCTCCTGTTCTGGGTCCTGTACTTGGGTCGGGAGGTCCTCTTCCCGTGGGTCCGGACGCCGGCCTCCGACAAGACGTGGTGGCTGAACGTCCCGTTCCTCTTCTTGCGGGACGGCCTGGGCCTGCTGGTCCTCTACGGCGTAAGCTTAGGGCTCGTGTACCGAAGTTGGCTTCCGGTGCCGGCATTCCGGGCTTCCGGCTCGGACCCCGGGACGGCGACGCCCTCAAGCGTAGAAACCCTCTGGGAGACGGAAATCGTCCGAGCGCTGGACCGGACGGCGGCCCGCCGGCACCGACAGACCACCGTCCTGGCGGCCGCCGTCCTCATCCTGTACGGTGTCGTCTTCACCCTGCTGGCCTGGGACCTGGTGATGTCTCTGGACCCCACGTGGTCGAGCACTCTCTTCGGGGGCTACTTCTTCGTGGGGAATCTGTATGCGGGCCTGGCCGTCCTCGGCCTGGCGACCGTCGGGCTTCACCGGAGGATGGGGCCGGCGTCCCCCTTTACAGCCGACCAGTTTCACGACCTGGGGAAGCTCGTGTTCGGCTTCTGTCTGCTGACGGCCTATCTCGCTTGGTCTCAGTATCTGCCCATCTGGTACGGCAACCTGCCAGAGGAGACGGGATTCGTGATTTTGCGGACGGAGACGGCACCGTGGGCCTTCTGGGCGAAGGCCGTCCTGGTGCTCGGCTTCGTCGTTCCCTTCGTCGCCGGCTTGAGTCGGGCGCTGAAGCGGCGGCCATGGGGCCTGTTCACCCTGTGCGCCGTCGTAGCCGTCGGGATGTGGATGGAACGGTACCTCCTGGTCGTTCCCTCCTTGGGGCGGGAGGCCATTCCCGGCGGGACGCTCCCCTTTGGATGGCCGGAGATCCTGATCACGATAGGCTTTCTGGGCGCCTATGGCTTGTCGTTCCTCGCCTTGGCCCGGTGGTTTCCCCCTCCCGCCGTCGAACCTTACCGAGAGGCGCGCATAGCGAATGGTGAATAGTAAATCAGGATTCAGAATATGATGCGAGATCCAGGATGCGTATTATAGGCGTTAGATGCTGGGTGTTAGGTTCGGGCTCCATACCCAGCATCGAATCCCGGTAGAATCTGCGACCCGACGCCTGAACCCCGGTACCTGCCTTGCCCCCCTTTCGAGGCCCCCGCTCTAAAGGGCGGACTTTGGATTCGACGCCCCGCTCCCCTATCCCGCATCTTGCATCCAGCGTCCTGTATCCTGCATCTTATATCCCTCCCCAGGATCCGGCCCGAATCCTCATTCGTGTGGAGGGTGAGCGTGTGGCAGATTCAGTGGGGGCCAGTCAAGGCCATCGGGCTTTTCGGCCTGACCCTGGTTATAGTCGCCGGATGCGCCGGTCGGGGGCCTCGGTGGACGGAAGTCGGGACGCCCCTTGTGGGTCTGGCCTCGTGGTATGGTCCGGAGCGGCATGGTCAGCAGACGGCCAGCGGCGAGGTCTTTGATATGTATGCTTACGTGGCGGCCCATCCGACGCTCCCGTTCGGGACCTACGTCCGGGTGACGAACCTGGAAAACGGCCAGACCGTCATCGTCCGCATCGTCGACCGGGGACCGCATCGACCCGACCGGATCATTGACCTTTCATACGGGGCCGCCCGGGCCTTGGGGATGGTCGACAAGGGCGTCGTCCCGGTCCGGGTCGAGGTCGTTCGACCGGGGAGGCCGTAGCCGTTCGGGAATTCGGCGGATAGGCAGTTAGGCCGATGGGCATTCTCATCCCGCTTCGGCTCACCCGAGAGCGGGGTCTGGCCGCTATGGGATAGGCTATGCACGTGGGCTGGGTCATATGTGAGGCCGCCGATGAAGCGGCGGTCGTCCGCCGGTATGGCCTGTGGCTTCCCTGTGACTGCGGGGTCTCCCGATGGGGCTACTTCCACTGGGTCCGGTCCGACGGTCCGGCCGTCGGACTCTGGGTGATGGAGCTCAGTCGCGGGCCTCTACGGGGGGCGACCTTCCTGCGAAACGCCGTCGGGCGCGTCCTGACGGGTTATGCCCATGCCCTGAGTCCTTCCCTGGCCGTCGGGGACGTCCTGATGGCCACGGCGGTCATCGAGGGCTCAACTTCCGGGGTCTCTGCAGCGCTGTGGCCCGACCCGGTCCCGGGGATCGAACTCGGCGTCGGGGTCGTGGCGGCGCCTCTCCTGGTCGCGTCCCCTGTACCCGGGACGCCCCGTCAACGGCAGGCCCTCTATCGGCCGACCGGGGCGTGGGCCGTCCGGCCGGAAGGCGAACATTGGCTGGAGGTCATCCAAAGATATAGCCCCGTCGGCGTCCTCCTCTGGATCCTGGATACGGTCCAGGAACGGACGTTGCCGGACGACCCGGCTTGGCGCCTTGAGCGCCGCCGGGTCCTCCTGGAACGGCGTGCGGACCGTATCGAACGGGCCTTGCGGAGGCTGTGGTGCGGCCCCTTCTCGGAAGGGCCTGCTTGGTCCGGCCGGGGAATGAGCCCGCCGTTTTCGGACCCCTCGAGGAAGACGGTTTTTCAAGATCCGTGACCTCGTAACGTCGTGACGCCCCCGGTCTTCTGTCTCCGGTCTCCGGTCGGCCGAAGACGGAAGACGGGGGACCGGCCCCGTCCGTCGTCACGAAGCCTGAAAATCGTACTTTTCGGGCCACGGGAAAGGCCGGTCCGATGCCATAACAGTCACGAGACCGGCCGGTCTGCCGGACCGCCCGACGACGGGGCCGCCGCTTCGAGGGTCATGAACCGCAGGTAGAGGGCCTCCAGGTCCTCGTGGAGGAATTCGGACCGGCCGTACTCGGCGACGAGCCGGCCCGCCTTCAGGATGCCGACCCGGTCGGCGAGGGCCTTGACCCGGAAGACGTCATGGGTCGCCATCAGGATGGCCCGGCCCTCGTCCCGAAACTGGCGGAGGAGCGCCAGGAGTTCCGCCGTCGCCTGGGGGTCCAGGCCGGCCGTCGGCTCGTCCAGGAGCAGGTGGTCGGCCTGCCGGACGAAGGCGATGGCCAGGGCCAGCTTCTGGCGCATCCCCTTCGAGAAGTGGCGGACCCGTCGGTGCCAGTCCCGCTCGTCCAGCCCGACCCGTCGCAGGGCCTCGGCGTAGACTGCCGGGTCGGGCGGCGCCGTCCGGCCCAGGCGGGCGAAGAAGTCCAGATTCTGAAGCGCCGTCAGGCCGTCATAGAGCCGCACGTTTTCCGGGATGTAGGCCAGGCACCGCTTGGCCTCGGCCGGGGCGACCCGCACGTCGATGCCGTTGACATAAGCCGTCCCCGACGTCGGCGGCAGAAGGCCCAGGAAGAGGTGGAGAGCCGTCGTCTTGCCGGCCCCGTTGGCTCCCAGGAGGGCGTAGACTTCTCCATTCCGGACCTCGACGTGGAAATCGATCAGGGCCTGCGTCCCGTCTTCATAGACCTTGGTCAGACCCTCGGCCTTCAGCATCGGCGAGCCTCCCTCAGTGATGACGGGTCAGCCGGATCCCCCACAGGACGATCCCCAGGCAGAGGCCCACGAGGGCCACGATGAGAAGCCCCAGCCCCCATCCGCCGGAACGACCCGTCACGTGAATCCGGAGGACCTTCTCGTCGGTCGTGACCGGCCGGCCGACGGATACGGCCTCCGCCCGGAGTCGAGCCTCGTAGTCCCCCATCGGCACGTCTCGGGGCGGCCACAGCCGAAGACGGACCCGCGCCGCGGCGGCCGGCTCCAGGGAAGGAATCGACGGCGGGACGACCTCAAAGCGCCAATCCAGGGGGACTTGGACCGGCAACCGCACGTCATCCACGCGGCGGGTCCCGGCGTTCTGGACGGTGAGCTCGACTTCAGCCGGCTGGCCCGGCCGAACGACGTGATAGAAGTTCGGTATCTCGACGGCCAGCCGACCGATGCCCCGGGGGATGACCTCGACGACGGCCCAGGGGCTTCGGAGTCCGGTCCGCTCGAGGTCCGCAAGGTCCGACGCCGTCGGAAGCCGGGCGGCCTCGGCTTCCGGCAGGCACAGGACGGCCCAGCGGACGGGTCGGTCTGGTCGAATCCGCTCGGTCGGCTCCGGCGGCAGATGAAGCCGCAGGGTCAACCGCAGGGTCGTGACGCCCTCGGGGAACCGAACCTGCGTCCACCGGGCCGACGTTTGAGGGTCGAGGAACTCGGCGGCGACCTCGGCCGGAAGACCGACGACCCGCAGGTGGCACACGGGGTCGGCCCCCGCAAAGCGCTCCAGGCCGACCTCCCAGGCGGCCGTCCCCCCGAGGTCGGCCTCCTGAGAGGGCGGCGTGACCGTGACCCGCACGCCCTGGGCGGCGACCTGCATCAGGAGGACCTTCTGACGGTCTTCCCGACCGGCGTACAGGAGCAGGACCTCGACGGCCTCGGCGTCCTTCAGGAGGCCGAAGTCCACGCTGACGGTCTGACCCGGCGACAGGAGGGGAATCCGCACTTGATAGGGGTCCGACACGACGAGACCGTCCTGAAGGAGCGACACATAGACGTCTCGCAGTTCTAAGGGCACCGGGAGCGGGTTGTCTCCGAGGTCCAGACGCCGCCACAGGTCCGCGTCGGGCCCGACGTGCCGGAGGACGACCCGGACGTGGATCCGGCCCCGGCCGTCGACCCACTTCTGGGAAGCCGTCACGAGGACCCGATGGAGGCCGCCGAGGGCCTCGAGGAAGGCCGCCTGGAACTCGACCTGGGCCCGCCGGTAAGCGGCTTCTTTACGAGAAAAGTCTTCCTCCGAGATGAGGCCGACCTCCCGCATCCGGACGGCCCGCTCGTAGTCCCTCCGGGCCTCGTCGAGTTGAATCTGGGCCCGCTGGAGCTGGAAGACCTTCTGAACGTCCTGCGCCCTCGCCGGGAGCGCCCATCCCGGGAGCCATCCCAGGAGGAGCCCGAGAGCCCAAAGAATCCCCCACCGACCGACCCAGGCGCCTCGAGGAGACCGGCACGGACGAAAGCGCCTAACGCACGTCATATCGTAGAAAGCTGACATAGGCCCCGGCCAGGAAGGCCACGGCGTAAAAGCCCAGCAGGAGGACGTCCACCCATATCGCCTGCCAGACCTCCGGCCAGGCCGCCCACTGGTATCGCAGGTGGGGGACCGGTGCCTGCTTCGGGTCAAAGCCCTTCACGATTTCTGTCCGAATGCTCATGTACCCGCCGGCGGCCGAACCGTACCAGTGGAGGATCCATTTGCTGTATACCTGGTCCCAGACCTCCGTGAGAAACCGCCGGGCGTTCGCCCGCAGGGTATCGACGGCCGTGACGCCCGTCCCGGCCACCTCCGTGAGGACCAACGCATAGCAACTGACCGGCGACAGACGGGCCAGACGGCGGGCGATGCGGACCTGCACGTTGCGCCGGTTGACGTAGTCCTGCTCCAGCCGGTCCAGCTCGGCCTGAAGCCGGCCCTCAAAGACCCGGTCGAGATTCTGACGGGCGTCCTCGTAAGCCTGCCGAACCTGCAGGAGCCCTCCTTCTTTAGCGTACATCACGTCCCAACCCCTTTCCTTGGGGTCCAGGCCAAATCCCAGGAGCGTCCGGTCGAAGAGCTCCCGCCGGGCCCGCTCCCACTCCTGAGTGATATTCTGCCGGACGAGCTGTTTCCGGAGGTCATGCACCTGGGGCGACTCGACGGGATACACGACGGCGGCGACCATCGGGCTGACTTTGGGGACGACCAAGACCATGAGGGTCCACAGGAGCAGGAGCGTCACCAGGGCCGTCGTCGAGCGAACGGTCCGGGCCGAAACGAAGACGCCCAGGGCCACCATGGCCAGCAGGAAAAGGAGCGTCATCCCAAAGACCAGGCCCAGCGCCGCCGCCCCATAAGGACCCTGCAGGACTGCCGCCGAACCCGTCAGGATCAGAGCGATCAGGCCGACGATCCCGCCCAGGACCGTCGGGACCAGGAGTAAGACGTAAGCGCCCAGGACCTTGCCCAGGAGGACCTGCCAGCGGGCCACCGGCTGGGCCATCAGCAGACCCAGCGTGCCCCGCTCCTTCTCGCCGGCGATGCTGTCGAACGTAAAGACCATCGCCAACAGCGAGAGGACGGCGCCGACGATGAACGCCAGGTCCGCCGGCCCAAAGACGAGGGCCAGGGGGTTCGAGACCTCCCCCTCGTGCCGGACCTGGACGCCGCCTTCCCGGGAGACCACGACCTTCGTCGGCAGGACCGGCTCCAGTCCGCTGGCGACCCACAGCCACGGCGACGGCGGACGGTACCCCTCGGCCTGAAGCTCCGGTCCCACATGCCCCCGGGCCCGCTCCTGATAGTTGGCCCGAGAAGCCTCATAGAAGGACCACCGCTGACGATAGTCCTGGGCGTGGATATACAGGCTCAGGGGAATCATCAGCAGGCAGAGGACCACGGCGGCGGCCAACCGGTAGCTGACGAGGGCCTCCAAGAGCTCCTTGGAAATTATGCGGAACATGCCCGCCCCCTGTCCCGCCAATACAGGTCCGACCCTCCGGGCGGCCGGTAGTCTGTCTCCAGGAGTCGAGCCCCAGCCGCCCGGATAGGTTCGGGCCTCCGATTCCTTACCTGGGTATGCGGGTCGTGTCACTCGCCCAGCATTCCCCGCCTATAGTACCACAACACAGTCCGCAACAAGCGCCGCAACAAGCTTGAATCGTCACACCCCCGGCCGGCATCATCCGAACCGGGACCATGCCGTCACCCCGGCTCCGGCGAAGGAGCATCGGGATCGTATCCGATTCTACCTCCAGATGGCGCTTCTTGCATTCAGCTCCCGAGAGCTCCGGCTCACAGAGGAAGGGGTCGAAAATGGAGGCATAGCACTGGAGTTCCGATGGATTCCCCTTCGGAAACGTCGGGTCCAAGCGGGCCCATAGGGGAACCCGAGAGTCGGGTCGGTTCTTTGTCGGAATTTCGAAAGTCCCGGTGCCCGGGATCGTGAAATGCAAGACTTGTCCTTCCCAGAAGCCAGCCTCCTGGGCTCCGGTAAACGGCCGAGGCGAAACGACGACAAAGCCGAGGTCACGGACGTTGAAACCCAGGTAGAGGCCCACCAAGTCACAGCGGATATAGGAGATCGGACGGCCATTCCACCGGATGGGGCTTTCCCGCGTAGACACGGTCATCATGACCCACGCCCCTTCAGAGCTGCCGTCATCCTTCGAGCGAAGGATCCCGACACCGGCGATGAGGAGGGTCGCGGCCATCGGCAGGCCGACGGCCACCCATGGGAGCTGACGAACAAGACGGGGCATAGCTCACCTCCGAGTATCCGAGTAGGTGTATACATTACAATATACATTACAAAAAAGTCAAGGCACGACTGGACCGGGCGCTTATCACTTTAGAGCGGCCCACGGCGTGTTCACCCTGGCTCATCCGGGCTGAGCGAGATTTTCCTGGGCTTCTATGGTCAGAAGATCCGGGACGGTTTGGAGAAGCCTGTCCCGACCGGGCTTCCCATACCTATCGAACGACCCAAAGGGATAAGCGGTCAGACGACCCAATGGGCCTATATACTGAAGATGGGTCAGAGGGCCCGATTCTTGACAGGGGCGGGAGATTGCCCTATGTTGGAGGGGCGCCGTTCTTGCATCCCCCATCGGAAGGGAAGGCCCATGCAGGGTTCCTATGCGCTGTGGATGTATCTGCCCGGCCTGGTCCTCTTTGTCGGCGGGATTGCCTTTGTCATCCTGAACGTCATCCTGTCTCACTTGATTCATCCCCACGTGCGGACGCACGAGAAGTACGTCGCTTACGAATGCGGCGAGGACCCCGTCGGCGGGGCCTGGATTCAGTTCAATCATCGGTTTTACCTGCTGGCCTTGGCGTTCGTCGTCTTCGACGTCGAGGTCGTCCTGCTGTTCCCGTGGGTCGTCGTCTTCCGGGAGTTCGGCTGGTTCGGGTTCATCGAGGTCTTGGTGTTCATCGCCGTCCTCCTCTTTGGGCTGGCCTATGCCTGGCGGAAGGAAGCCCTCGTGTGGGACAAGCCCCAGCCGATGTATCAGGCGGGTCCGGTCGTAGCGGCCGTCGGGACCCGGGAGGTGCGGACCGATGGAGCGGCTTCTTGAGACCCTGCAACGTATGGCTACGGGCGAGGCGGCGATTCCGTCCGCCCTGGTATGGGACATCGTTTTCTGGTTTGGCCTGTTCCTGGCGTTTCTGGGGGGCCTCATCCTGGTCCAGGCCTTCCGGGGCCGGAACTGGGTCGCCGACGTCGTGGCCAGTCTGACGGTCCCCCTCATGATGCTCCTGGGCGTCATGGCAGGCCTGGCCCTGGTCGGCATCGGCGGGGCGTACCTGCTTCAGCGGTGGGGCCTGCTTCAGCGGTGGCGCTTTGCGGAGTGGCCCCGGGGGGTTCATTACCTGATCCTGTCCCTGCTGGGGGTCGTCGTCGTCCTGGTCCTCATCACGGTCCTCGTCCTGTTCCTGGTCTGGTGGGAGCGGAAGATCTCGGGTCACATTCAGAATCGCTACGGACCGACCGAGACGGGCTGGTATGGCCTGCTCCAGACGCTGGCCGACGGCATCAAGCTCCTCAACAAGGAGGACATCATCCCGGCCGGGGCGGACCCCATCCTGTTCACGCTGGCCCCGTGCGTCATCGTGGCGGCGTCCTTTGGGTTGTATGCGGCCCTGCCGTTCAGCGAGTCCCTGGTCATCGCCCGGATGAATGTGGGCCTCCTGTGGGTCGTCGCCCTGGGGTCCCTGACGGTCATCGGCATCCTGATGGCCGGCTGGGCCCAGAACAACAAGTGGGCCCTTTTCGGGGGGATGCGTTCGGCGGCCCAGGTCGTGAGTTACGAGATTCCAGGCGGCCTGGCGCTCCTGGCGGCCCTGACACTGGTCGGGTCCCTGGACCTCGTCGAGATCGGACGGGCCCAGGCCGGCGGGCGGTGGCTCGTCTGGTCGAGTCCCTTTTCGTTCATCGCCTTCCTGATTTACTACATCGCCTCGCTGGCCGAGACGAATCGGACGCCCTTCGACCTGCCGGAAGCGGAGTCGGAGCTGGTCGCCGGCTATTTCACGGAGTACACGAGCATCCGCTTTTCGATGTTCTTCCTGGCAGAATACGCCAACATGTTCGCCGTCTCGGTCCTGGCGGCCGTCGTATTCCTGGGTGCATGGCACGGACCGGTCCTGCCGGGTCCCGTGTGGGTCGTCCTGAAGGCCCTGGCGCTGGTCTTCCTGACGATGCTGGTCCGGTGGACGTTCCCCCGGTTTCGGGTCGACCAGTTGATGGCCTTTTGCTGGAAGTTCCTGATCCCCCTGGGCTTTGTGTGCCTGCTGGGGAATGCCGTGTGGGCGCTACTTTAATTCGTCAGTTCGGGAGTTCGGCAATTCGGCAGTCGAGCGATTCGGCCTGGAAGACAAGGAGTTAGAAGGTGAAAGGCAACAGATTCGTCCAAGGAGGGTCTACCTGACCCACCTTCTTGTCTTCTGCGCCTCGCCTTCTATGTCTACCTGCCGGACGCCTGAACTGCCGGATTCCCGAAATGGCCGGACGGCCGAACTCCCGGAGGTCTTCGCTATGGTCGACGTCTGGCTGGAGCGGATTCTGTTCTACGGCCTCGCCCTGGTGACCCTGGGGTCGGCTCTCGTCGTGACCTTCGGTCGGAATCTGGTCCGGTCGGCCTTTGCCCTGTTCTTCACCCTGATGGGCATGGCGGCCATGTTTGTGTATCTGGCGGCCGACTTCGTGGCCGTCGTGCACATTCTGGTCTACATCGGGGGCATCCTGGTCTTGATCCTGTTCGGCATCTGGCTGACCCATCGGGTCATCGACCTGGACATCCGGGCCGGCCGGATTCAACTCGTCCCCGGCGTGATTCTGGGCCTCGTCCTGATGGGCCTCTTGGGGCTGACCATCCGGAGTTTTGACCTGGCGGCCCGGACGCCGGCCCCTTACCGGGCGACGGCGTCCGGGATCGGGCGCCTGCTTCTGTCGACCTACTTACTTCCCTTCGAGATCGCCTCGGTGGCCCTGGTGATCGCCCTCGTCGGGGCCATCGTCATCGGCCGGCGGGAGACGTCCCGATGAAGTTGAAGAAAGACTTCTTAGAACTCTTGCGGACGGACCCCGAATTTTACGAGGAGGTCCGTCGGACGGTCCTGACCGACGAGCTCCTGAATCTGCCGGCTCTGGTTCGGGAACTCACCCAGGCCGTTCGGGAGTCTGCCGAGCGGACCGACCGGCAAATCGCTCAACTGACGGAGAGTCTGCAGGTCCTGACGGCCCGGGTCGACCGGCTGACGGAGGACGTGCGAGCCCTGACGGCTCGGGTCGACCAGCTGACGGAGGGTCTGCGGGTCCTGACGGCCCGAGTCGACCAGCTGACGGTGCGCATGGAGGCCCTGACGGCCCGAGTCGACCAGCTGACGGAGGACGTGCGAGCCCTGACGGCTCGGGTCGACCAGCTGACGGAGGGTCTGCGGGTCCTGACGGCCCGGGTCGACCAGTTGACGGAGGACGTGCGGGTCCTGACGGCTCGGGTCGACCAGCTGACGGTGCGCATGGAGGCCCTGACGGCCCGAGTCGACCAGCTGACGGAGGACGTGCGAGCCCTGACGGCTCGGGTCGACCAGTTGACGGAGGACCTGCGAGCCCTGACGGCCCGGGTCGACCAGCTGACGGAGGACGTGCGAGCCCTGACGGCTCGAGTCGACCAGCTGACGGTGCGCATGGAGGCCCTGACGGCTCGGGTCGACCAGCTGACGGAGGACGTACGTCAACTCACGCTTCAGGTCAGCCGGCTGACGGGCCAGGTCGGCCGGTTGTCGGAGGAGGTCGGGGGACTGCTGGAAATCAAGTATCGCCAGCACCCCTATGGCTACTTTGGAGGCATTCTGCGGCGGGCCCATTGGGTCGCGGGCGACGAGTTGGAGGACCTCCTGGAGACGGCCCGCCAGACGGGTCGGATTACGGAGAAGGAAATGCAAATCTTGCGGGTGACGGACGTCATCGTCCGGGGCCTCCGGGAGGGCCGGACGGTGTGGCTGACCGTGGAGGTTTCGGGCACGATCGATCGGGACGACATCCAACGGGCCTTGGAGCGGTCGATTCTGCTGGCGCGATGCGTCCCTGACGAAGTCATCCCCGTCGTAGCGGGTATGCGCTGTCCTGAAGAGGTCCGAGAGGGCGCCCTTCGTACGGGCGTCTGGGTCGTGGAGGACGGGCAGGTCTTTGCGCCTACATCCCAGGAGGCGAATCGATGACGGCGGTGACGTTACCGGAAGTCTTGACCGTAGCGGCCGCCCTCTTCGTCCTGGGCTTGGTCGCCATCTTCACCCGGAAAAACGCCATCGGTATCCTGATGGGCGTCGAGCTGGTCTTGAACTCGGCGAATCTGAACCTGGTCGCCTTTGCCCGGTTCAACGGCCTGGACCTGAACGGGCACGTCTTTGTCCTTTTCGTCATCCTCCTGGCGGCCATCGAGGCGGCCGTCTTCCTGGCGATCTGTCTGGCCATCTATCGGCGATTCCGGGACATCGCCGCCGACCAGATTCGGGAACTACAGGGGTAGTCGGTGGATCGGGAACTCGGGAGTCCGGCCATTCGGCCGTTTGGCATGTAGGCAGATGGGCATAGCGGACGAGGAGGCCGAAGGCAAGAGGACAAGAAAGTAGGACCGGTCGGACCCTCCTCTGACGTATTTGTTGCCTTTCCCCTTCGGACGCCTTGCTGTCCAGGCTGAATTGCCCAATGGCCGAACTGCCGAAATCCCGAACTGCCGGGTTGGGAGCGTCATCATGGAAGGCGGGACGGTGATGGAAATCGTGCGGTCGACCCAGGCTTCGCTCCGTCTCTTTGGACCCGAGGCGTGGCTGACGGTCGGGCTTCTGGTCCTGCTCGTCCTGGACCTGGTGCTTCGGGACGGCCGCAAGCGGGCGGTCCTCCCGGGGACGGCCTTTGGCATCGCCTTGGGAGCGATCATCCTGGCCATACCCCTCCTTTCCCATGCGCCGACGGAGATCTTCTCGGGCCTGCTGGTCGTCGACCCCTTCGGGACCTACCTGAAGGTCGTCATCGGCGTGGCGACCCTCCTGACGATTCTGGTCTCCGTCCGAAACCGAGAGCTGGCCGACTATCCGGTCGGGGAGTACTACGTCCTCTTGCTGGGGCTTCAACTGGCCTGCATGCTCCTGGTCGGGGCCGTCCACTTTGTGATGATCATGCTGGCCCTCGAGATGGTCAGCGTGAGCTCGTACCTGCTGGTCGCCTACCGGAAAGCGCATCAGCCCTCCATCGAGGCCGGCCTGAAGTACATCGTATTCGGGGCGGCCGCTACGGGAGCCATGCTGTATGCCGTGAGCTGGATTTACGGGCTGACCGGCACGCTGTACCTCTCGGAGGTCGCCCGACGGCTTCAGACGATGACGATCTCACCAGGTTGGCTCGTCGTCATGCTCCTGCTGTCGGCGGGCCTGGCCTTCAAGATTGCGGCCGTGCCGTTCCACTTCTGGGCGCCGGACGCCTACCAGGGCGCGGCGACGCCCGTGGCGGCCTTCCTGACGGTCGCCCCCAAGGCGGCGGGCTTTGTCATGCTGGTCCGGATCTTCTATCACGGCTTTTCGGTCTACCGGCCCGAGGCCGAGACCTGGGAGGCCATCCCGGGCCTCGGTTGGCCCTTGTTTCTGAGTGTCGTGGCGGCCGTCACGATGACGTGGGGAAATACGGTCGCCCTCTGGCAGAAGAACATCAAGCGGATGTTGGCCTATTCGAGTATCTCCCACGCCGGCTACATGCTGATGGCCGTCCTGACGGGGACGCGGGAGGGGCTCCAGGCCCTGCTGTTTTACGTCGTGGCCTACCTGATCATGAACATGGGGGCCTTCTTCACGGTCCAGGCCCTCTCGGACGTGACGGACCAGTACGAGGACATCGCGGCCTATCAGGGTCTGGCGGCCCGTTTTCCCGAGCTGACGTGGGTCATGGCCTTCTTCCTGCTGTCGCTGGCGGGGATCCCGCCGTTCATCGGATTCTTCGGGAAGTTCTTCCTCTTTGCGGCGGCCATCCGGGGCGGCTGGGCGTGGCTGGCCGTCCTGGCCGTCTTGAACAGCGTCGTGTCCCTGTTCTACTACGTGTACGTCATCAAGAACATGGTCATCGAGCGGCCCGGCGAGTTCCGGCCCGTCTTTTCGTGGAGTCCGGCCTATCGGACGGTCCTCGTCCTGGGCGTGGCCGTCTTAGTCCTGGGGATCCTGTTCTCCCCGATTTACGGGTGGACGGCCCGTTCGTCCTACGTCGTCGAGACGTTCGGGATGGCCCTGCGGGCGACGGGCCGGTAGGTCCGGTCCTGAGCCCCGGTCCCGGAGGAACCGGAAGGTTCCATCGGGACCCGAGGCCCGGCACCGGGGACCTTATCCAGGAGGCTTTGGATGGCCGTCGTCGTGGATTTAACGGGGAGGGTCGCCCTCGTCGCCGCGGCGAGTCAGGGCATCGGCCGGGCCGTCGCCGAGGCCCTGGCCCGGGCCGGGGCGACCGTTTCGATATGCGCCCGCAGTCCGGAACGGCTGGAACAGGCCCGCCGCCACATCCATGCGGCGACCGGCCAGGACGTGCACGCCTACGTAGCCGACGTCACGCGGGAAGCCGACGTGCGGGCCTGGGTCCAGGAGGTCGTCGACCGATGGGGGACGGTCCACATCGCCGTGGCCAACGCCGGGGGACCGCCGGCCGGGACCTTTCAGGAGCTGACCCTGGACCAGTGGGACGCCACATATCGACTGACGCTCCGGAGCGTCGTCCACATCGCTCAGGCCGTCCTGCCCCACATGCAGGCGCAGGGGTGGGGCCGGTTGATCGCCATCGAGTCCGTGTCCGTCCGCTTTCCCCTGGACCGACTCATGCTCTCCAACAGCCTCCGCTTGGCCGTCGTCGGCTTCCTGAAGACGCTGGCCCGGGAGGTCGCCCCGTCCAACGTCCTGGTTAATGTCGTGGCGCCGGGCTATACCCGCACGGAGCGCCTGCTGGAGCTGGCGGCGCAAGCGGCCCGTCAGCGGGGGACGACGCCCGAGGCTGTCCTCGACGGATGGGCCCAGGCCACGCCCTTGAAGCGGCTGGCCGAGCCGGCCGAGATCGCCCACGCCGTCCTGTTTTTGGCGTCGGACCTGGCGTCCTACGTCACGGGCCAGGTCCTCGTCGTGGACGGCGGCTTGGCGCCGGCGGTATGACGGACGATATACCTCATGCGGATTGCCCACATCGCCGCCGAAGCGTTCCCGTGGGCCAAGGTCGGCGGTCTGGCCGACGCCGTCACGGGTCTGGTCCGGGCGCTGGCCGAGGAGGGCCATGAGGTGACCCTCCTCTTGCCGGGTTACCGGTCGGTCTCTCTGACGTCCGACCGCTTCGACCGATGGCCGGAGGTCCTCTACGACCGTTTGGCCTTCCAGCCCGTGCGGGCCTTTGTCTGGAGTCTGCGGGAGGCCCAGCCCTTCCGCCTTTGGGTCATCGACATCCCTGAATACTTCGACCGGTCCGGCATCTACGCCGACCCCCGGCGGGGCGAGTACTTCGACGACATGGCCCGGTACGTCGCCTTTGCCCGGATGGCCCTGCGGGCCCTGGAGGCGCGCCGGTGGGTCCCCGACGTCATCCATCTGCACGACTGGCACGCCGCCCCGGCCGTGGCCTGGCTCCGATACGACCCGGGCGTGTTCCCGACCCTGGAGGCCGCGCCTATCGTCCTGACGGTTCACAATCTGGCCTATCAGGGCGTATTTTTTAAGGACCTCTGGCCGTGGCTGAACCTGCCGGAGCGGTTCTTCCACCCGGAGGCCTTCGAGTTTTACGGGCGGGTCAATCTCCTGAAGGCGGCCCTCTTGGCCGCCGACGCCGTCACGACGGTCAGCCCGTCGTATGCGGAGGAGATTCAGACGCCGGCCTACGGCCACGGCCTGGACGGCGTCCTGCGTCGCCTGCGGGGGAAGCTGGTGGGCATCCTGAACGGCATCGACACGGACGTATGGGACCCGGCGCGGGATCCCCATCTGCCGGCTCATTATGACGCCCAGGACCTTACAGGGAAGCGGGTCTGCAAGGCCCATCTCTTGCAAACCCTCGGCTTGACGGCCCCGGCCGAGGCGCCCCTCTGTGGGATGATTTCCCGGCTGACCTATCAGAAGGGGATCGATATCCTACTGGGGGCCGTCCCCTGGATCGTCGAGCAGGGCGCCGGTCTGGTCGTTCAGGGGACCGGGGAACCCGTCTATGAGGACGGCCTCCGACGGGCCGTCCGTTCGTTTCCCGGCCGCGTGGCCTACGTGGACCGCTACGACGAGGCGATGGCCCATCAGATCGAGGCCGGGGCCGACATCTACCTGATGCCGTCCCGGTTCGAGCCCTGCGGCCTCAATCAGATGTACAGCCTGCGCTACGGGACGGTCCCCGTCGTGCGGGCCGTCGGCGGCCTCCGGGACACCGTCATCGACGTGCGGGAGCGCCCGCAGGAGGGCACGGGCTTCCGCTTTGAGCCGCCGACGACGGAGGCCCTCGTGGCGACCCTGCGGGACGCCTTCGACTTTTACAAGGCCCCCGACCTGTGGCATACTTTAATATTGCGCGGCATGGCCCAGGACTTCAGTTGGCGACGGGCCGCCCGACATTACGTCGACCTCTACGAGCGAATCGTCCGGAGGTGACCCATGGGCACGGTCCAAAACGTGACCGACCAGGACTTCCAGAAAGAGGTCCTCGAGTCTTCCATCCCCGTGCTGGTCGACTTCTGGGCCCCTTGGTGCGCCCCCTGCCGGGCCCTGGCACCAATCGTGGAGGAGGTTGCCCAGGAGTTCAAAGACCAGGTCAAGGTCGTGAAGCTCAACGTGGACGATAACCCGGAGACGGCCATCCGGTACGGCATCCGGGGGATTCCGACGCTCATCCTCTTCGTCAACGGTAAGGTCGCCGAGCAGTTCGTGGGCCTGACGACTAAAGAACGTATCGTCCAGGCCTTCCACCGGCACTTGAAACCCTCCTTTGAGTAAACCGCATGGTCCCTTACTACGTGTGGGCATCCCGCCTGCAGTGGCAAAGCCGCATCTTGTTTGATAAGGTCCGTCGTGGGGTCATCGCGTGGTTTCAGTCGGACGGCTCGTCGGCCCGCCGGGGGGACTGCATGCGGTGCGGGGCCTGCTGTAAGATCATTTACCGGTGTCCCTTCTATGCCGAACGGGCGGACGGAACGGGCGTCTGCCGGATTTACCACGTCCGGCCCCGACCGTGTCAGCTTTTTCCCCGCCATCCCCGGGACCTCTTGAGCGTGCCCATGTGCAGTTACTGGTTCGACGACGGAGGCCGGTCTTGAACGTCGCCGTCGTGGGACTTCAGTGGGGTGATGAGGGCAAGGGCAAGGTCGTCGACCTCCTGGCCGAGCACTTCGACATCGTCGCCCGCTACCAGGGGGGCCACAACGCCGGCCATACGGTCTATCGAGACGGCCGGAAATTCGTCGTCCACCACGTCCCGGCCGGCATCTTTCATCCCCACGTCCAGAACGTCATGGGCAACGGGATGGTCATCGACGTCGAGGCTCTCCTGCGGGAAATCGCCGACCTGGAGACCGCCGGCGTGGCCTGGCGGGGGCGCCTCTGGATCAGCGACCGGGCCCACGTCATCACCCCGGTCCACCGGTGGCTGGAGACGCAGGAGGAGGCCCTGCGGGGGTGCCATTCCATCGGGACGACCCGTCGGGGCATCGGCCCGGCCTACGAGGACAAGTACGGTCGCCGGGGCCTCCTGATGGGTCAGGTCGTCGACGGGACCTGGCGGTCGCACGTCGAGTGGCTGTGGGACCGACACGTCCGTATGTTCGGACCGTCGGTGCCGCCCGAGCTTCGGGCCGAGTGGGACCGCTTCCGGACCGCCCTGGCGCGGGCCGAGACCTACCTGGCCGACTGCGTGACCCAGACGGACCTCTGGCTCCGGGACCGGCTCCGGCAGGGCGCCCGCGTGCTCTTCGAGGGCGCTCAGGGGACCCTCCTGGACGTCGATCACGGGACATACCCCTTCGTGACGTCGTCGCACTGCAGTGCCGGCGGGATCAGCATCGGTCTCGGCATCAGCCCCCGATGGGTCCACCGGGTGTTCGGCGTCAGCAAGGCGTACTGCACCCGCGTCGGCGCCGGCCCCTTTCCGACGGAACTTCACGACGAGGTCGGCCAATACATTCGAGAACGAGGCGCCGAGTACGGCGCCACGACGGGCCGCCCCCGCCGGTGCGGATGGCTCGACCTGGTCGCCCTGAAATACGCCTGCGACCTCAACGACGTCGACGGCATCATCCTGACGAAGCTCGACATCCTGGACGGCCTGCCCCGGGTCCGCCTGTGCGTCGGCTATACCCTCGACGGACGGCCCGTCGAGGGCTGTCCCGTCCGGGCCGACCTGCTGGCGCGCGTCCAGCCCGTTTACGAAGACTGGCCCGGCTGGTCCGCCTCGACCTACGGGGCGACCCGCGCCGACGAACTGCCCGAGGCGGCCCGGGCCTACATTCGTCGGATCGAGACCTACACGGGTCGACCCGTCGTCCTCCTGTCCAGCGGCCCCCAGCGTCACGAGACGGCCTGGTTCCGCCCCCCCGACGAAGTCCTCCGACCCGTGGAGGGAAGGTGAGCGCCGGGCCGTTCCTGCATCCCTTGGCAGAGCCGTTCGGTTCGTGAGAAGGGCGTCAGGCCAACCTTTCCCATCGCTCGGAAAGCACGTTTGTTCAAGGATACGGGATACGAGATGCGAGATACGGGATCCAGAGGGCACTTTGGGCCTCGGGGACGGCGTTTCCCGTCCCGTGGCTCCATCTGCCGACTGCCGACCTGCCCATCTGCCGAATGCTTGAACTATCGTCTTTCTCGGAGGATGGGAAAGGTCGAGTCCATCCGAATTCCCACGAGCCGAACGTTCTGTTGACTCTCACCACTCGACACCTAACACTAAGAGGTCCCGAGGTGCCCCATGGCAGTGCCGGTTCACCCCGAAATCCGGGAACGAGTCGTCCGATTGCCTGAGGGTCCTGTCACCGTCCTTCAGGACCAGGACCCGATGATGGTCTTAGTCGAACAGCGCCGTCTGGTCGAGCGGGCCAACCCGGCTTTCTGGAGCCCTCGATGGGAGCCCCTTTATGAGACCTTAAACCGGAGTCCCTTTCCGGTCCGTCCATTGGGTGGCTTCATCCCGGAGACCGTCGAGCGATTCGGCCAAGAGGTCCCGGGCATCACGTACGGCCAGGTCGGCCGTCGGGAGTACCCCCCACAGGGGACACGGGTAAAACGCCAAAGGGACGGGATCTGGCTTCGCCTTCCGAATGGGTCTCAAGTCCGGGGCGTCGCCTACTACCAGGTCCGGAACCTGCGCCGGACCGGTCTGGACCTCTGGGAGACCCCGCCCCAGCGACGCTTCATCGCCGAGGGGAGTTACAACGACCTTCCCCGGAGCCGTTTGCAAGCCGGCGACATCGTGATCGTCAACAGCGGCGTCGGCTCCTTAGGCCGATGCGCCGTCGTACCTGCGGACATCGGCCTGGCCAACATCAGCCAAGACATCGATCGGATTGTCGTGGAGAACGTGACCCCGGAGTGGGTCGTCGTCTTTATCCAGAGTCGTTATGGGGCCGGTCAACTGGAACGATGGCTGGCGGGCGTCTCGGGGCAGGTCAAAATCGATTTCGCCGAAATCCGGGCTCTCCGGATTCCCGTCCCTGCGCATAAAGTCCAGACGGCCGTCGCGGCGGCCTATCGTCAGATGGCTCATTATCACAGCCAGGCCGTGGCCGCCCGAGACCGAGGGGATGAGACGACGGCGGCCCGTTGGACTTCCATCGCTCTCGGCCTCCTGGAGACTTTGATCCTCCAGGTGGAAGAGTTGATCGAAAGGCAGCGAAGGGCTATCACGCCCCTCATCCCGACCGGACTTCCTGAGGCCTTGCAGAAGTTTCTGGAAGACGAGTATGAGCGCATCGGTCGGCTTGCCCGGACGAACGGTCCGGTCCGTCCGACCGAAGAGAATGGTATGCGCCTGCTTGGGATTCCTTCGGAACGGCTCCCCGAGGTTCGGGAGGAAGCCCAGCGGGTGCTCCGCTTAGTCGACAGCCTGCGAGGCGTGAAGGTTGCCGCGGACTAAACCATCACCTCGGGTCATGACCCGGGTCCGACACATCCTGGAGCGTCTGGGGTATACGGAGCACACCGACTTTGATTATGAGGTCGAAATCCGCCTCTACGGCACCCAGCGGCTTTGGGCCGACGCCGTCCTATGGGACGGGAGCATTCCAGTCGTCCTGATCGAAGTGGAAGGTCATGCAACCGATGAGCCCACGGGCCTGGCCGAGGCCCGGTTCAAGGCCGTCGCCTGGAATCTGGAAGACCTGATCCCCCTTATCTGGGTCGCCGCTGGCGAGCAGGACCGGTGCTATCAGGCCGTCAGGCCCGACCGTCGGGCCGGCGTTCGTTATGTTCCCTTGAACGATCCCCCGGACCGGCTCCTTCGTCCACACCAACTGGCGACCCGGATCGGTGATTATTTGAAACGACAAGGGGCCTCCCTGGGTCACTCGGGTGCCGGCGAGCTCCGTCATCGGCAGACGCTTCTCGATGCCCTCCGAGCTCTACCCCCTTCATGGAATGACCATCAGCGCTGTCGGGCTCTCCTGAATGCCTTGCATGGCTCCTTCCGCCACCGGACTTCCAGAGTCTTTCAGAAGGCGGTCGGCCTCCTGAAATCTACCATAAGTAGCGGCTCGGCCAACCCGGCTTTAGCCCATGCGTTTCGCTGGGTCATGCGCCGATATATGCGTCCTCTCAGCCCTGGCCAGACGGACCCGGTCCGGCGGTACGGTCGGTACTTCACGCCGCCGGAGGTCATCCAATTCCTGGTCCAAGCCATTGATCCAAAGCCCGGCGAGCGGATCCTGGACTTTGCCTGCGGGACCGGCGGTTTCCTGTGTTATGCGGCCCTTCATCTAATGGAACGGCATGAGGCAGACCCCGTGGATATCGCCGGTCAGCTCTTTGGGTATGATAGAGATGCTATATGTGTCCAGATAGCCCAGACCTTCATAGGACTGCTCCTACCCCGCTATCAGGGGCCGTTGAATATTTCGGGAGGCGACAGCTTGCGGATCCACCGGAATGATCGAGGCCCTCAAAAGTTTGACGTAGTGCTCAGCAATCCACCGGCCGGAGACCTACCCGAGAATTGGGAAGGTTTAGAACGAGAGGGCTATCGATGGGCCGGACGTGGCGGGGGGCGTCAGAATTTATACGAAGTCGCCTTCCTGGAGCAGGCCCTTCGGCTGACCCGAGAGGGCGGCCGGATCGGATTGGTATTGCCTGAAGGCGTCTGGACGAACGTTCAGCTCCGACCCCTACGGAATTGGCTCCTGAGCCAAATCACCGTTCGGGCCGTCGTGGGCCTGCCGCGAGGGGCTTTCCCCTTTACGCCGAGCAAGATGTGCGCCGTCGTCCTCGAGAAACGTCAGCCAGCTCGCCATTTCAAGACTTTGCTGGCTGAAGTCACGCGCCCGAAGATGGCGGAGCAACTCCGGGTCTTGGCCGAACGGGTAGGAGCATCCATGGGGTGAAGGCGACGCGTACGACGCAGAAAGCCTTGAGCCAATTCTGGACACCGCCTGTCGTGGCGGAGTTCATGTTGGACCTGGTCGGGTTCGACCCCTTATGGAAGGTCATGGACCCGGCCTGCGGGGAAGGGGTGTTTCTGTGGAAGGCCCTGGAGAGAGGGGCCGGAGCCGTAGCCGGCATCGACATCGACCCGGGGGCCCTGGAACAGGCCCGGCGTCTCCTCCGAGACCACCTGACCAAGGTCCGGCTGTACTGTCAAGACGGCTTAGAGGACGTCCGCGACGAAAATGCCTTCTGGCGGGGCGATTATGACCTGGTCATCGGAAACCCGCCCTTTGCGGCGACGGGCGCTCGAGTGCGGGACCCCCGGGTCCTGAAACGGTTCCAACTTTCGAAGGTCCGGGTCGGGCGGGAGCGCCTGCTACAACAGCCTCTGCTGGAGATCGATCTGGAGCGTCCCAAGCCCTCTCAGGCCATTGAGGTCCTGTTTTTGGAACGGTTCATCCAGCTCTGCAAGCCTGGCGGCCGGGTATGCATCATCTTGCCGGAGGGGATTTTCGCGAATCGCAGTCTTCAGCATGTACGGGAATGGCTTGTCCAGAACTTTATGATCCGGGCGGTCATCGGCTTGCCGAGGGAGACATTCAAAGCCGTCGGGACGACGGCTAAGACAGCCATTCTGTATTTGGAAAAGCGGTCTCCAAGGGAGGGCCATGAGGTCCTGCTGGCAGAAGTCTCTTGGATCCGGGTCGACGGTGCGGGCCGGCTGAATCGGGAGGACAACCCCCAGCTCGTGGGACTTTTGGAAACATGGAGTCGTCTTCAGGAGGCGGGGACGAAGCCAGCGAGAGGCTCGAAGGCATGAACAAGGGCTTTCTATGGTCCGGCGTGATTTTGGCGGCGCTGGGGTGTGCGCGGAGCGACTCGGCGGCCCGGGCGGAGCTGGCCCGCCGGGGCATTCCCTTCACGCCGGCGGCCTTTCTGGGCAAGGTCGGAAGCGGCGATGTCGAAGCCGTCCGGCTCTTCCTGTGGGCCGGGATGCCCCTGACGGTCCGGAACCCCTATGGACTGGACGCCCTGGCCGTCGCCGTCGTCATGAACCAGCCGGGCGTCTTGAACGTCCTGCTTGAGGCCGGGGCCGACCCCAACGCCCCGGACCCGGCCGGCATGACGGCCCTCCACTGGGCTTCCGACCGGTGCCGACCCGAGGCGGCGCGACGTCTGCTTGCGGCCGGCGCTGACGTTCACGCCGTCGACCGGGACCGGTGGACGGCCCTCCACTGGGCGGCCAATCGAGGATGCGGGGCCGTCGTCCTCCTTCTCCTGGAAGCCGGTGCCGACCCCCGACAGCCGGACACGGACGGATTGACGGCGGCCGCCTATGCGGCCGAGGCCGGGTACGCGGACATCGCCCGCATCCTTCGGCACGCCGAACAGGACCGCCCATAGCGTCCGGAGAATGCCCGCGGCTATAATGGCTTCGGCGTCGGGTGTCGGGATTTGGTCGCGGTCAACACCGAATCCCCGTCTGGATACGACCGATGGTCGAGCGTATCTCGCCGGGCGGTCGGGTCTTGGTTATCGACGACGACCGGAGCGTGCACCACCTCTTCCGGGCCTGCTTCCGGGGGTGGGGCGACCTGGTCTTGGTCGCCGACGTCGAGACCGGGATCCGGCGTCTGCAGGAAGCACCGCCCCGGCTCCTCGTCGTGGGCCTCCCGATGGCGGAGGGGGCCGGTTTCCGGGTCCTCCAGTTCATGCAGGAAGCCGGTCTGTCGGACGTCCCCGTCCTGGCCCTCTCGTGCCTTCGGACTGACTGGGAGGACCTCCTGGCGGTCTTCGGATCTGAAAGACTGGCCCGTCTGGTTCGCCCCCCGCTCTTGCTTCAAAAGCCCCTGGAGCCGGACCTCCTGCGGCCCCTGATCGGTACGCTCCTGGGCGGGACGGGGGCGACGATGCCCGTCGTCCTGATGGCCAGCGCCGACGTATCGGCCGTCGAGGCCATCGCCGACCGCTGGAGTCGTGCGGGCGTGTCTGTCGTTCATGCCCCGACGGGTGCCGACGCCGTGCACCGGTACGAGCAGGTCCTGCCCGATATGGTCCTCCTGGGGCCCCGCTTGCCGGACATGGCGGTCCCTGAGGTCGTCACGCAAATTCGGGCCGTCGACCCTCAGGCCGTCGTCTTTGCCGTGACCGACGGAGAATCCAGCGAGACGACCGCCGGCCTTGACGGCCGTCTGCCGGGACCGCCGTTGCTTTCGGAATCATGGCCCCTGGTCTACGACTGGTTCTGGCAGACCCTGCGGCGCCGTCAGTGGGAAACCTGCTGGGAACATGCCCAGGCCGTCCTTCGGGAGTTGGCCCAGCAGAACCGCCGACTCACGGAGGAGGTCCCGCGGCTGGCCCGGCGGGTCGAGACCCTGTCGGGCCGGATCGAGCAGTACTTCCGGCTGGCCGAGCGCCTGATCGCCCGCGTCCGGGGCCTGCTGGCCTTCGCCCAGGGCCACGCCGACCTGATGCTGGAGCGACAGGCGGACCTGGAGCCCGGGTGGCGGCAGTATCTGGAGGGCCTGCTCCAGGTCGTCTGGGATATCCAGCAGGTCCTGGACAATCTGGACGTGGGCCTGGCGATTCAACGGAGGGCCTTGGATTTTCAAGTGCGGCCGGTGACGCTGGCGGCGGTCCTCCGGTCCGTCCTGGAACGGTTCCAAGCCGATGTGCGTCAGCGAAACCTCCGGTTGGACTTGGACGTGCCCGACGGCCTGCCGGACTGGTACGGCGACGAGGGGAAATTCCGGGTCATCCTGCAGTGTCTCATCAGTAATGCGGTCCGCTTCACCCCGGCGGGCGGGTCGGTTCGCGTAAGCCTGAGCTACTACCCGGCCGGGCGGGCCAAGAGCGAGCGGATTCCCCTCCACTTGCGTCAACAGCATGACCTGTTCGTCCTGGCCGTGCAGGACACGGGCATCGGGATCCGGCCGGAGGACCAGGCCCGGATTTTCGAGCCCTTCCAGCAGATATCCGACGTGGAATACGGCGGCCATCAGGGCCTGGGCCTGGGTTTGGCCATCGTGCGGGGCCTCGTCGAGCAGATGGGCGGGGCCCTGTGGGTCGAAAGCCGGTACGGCGTCGGGAGCACGTTCTACGTGGTCCTGCCGGGCCGTTTGGGAGTCGGCCGGCCGACTGAACGGGGCCCGCTGGGCCCGAAGACGCCCGCATGACGGCCGGCGTGCTGGGATACCCAGGGGGAGGACCCTGTCCCGATGAACACATCGAGTTTGCGGCCATGAAGGGTGTACCGCACCCTACGAGTTGAACACTATGGCGGAACCCCGCGTGATCCTGTGCGTGGACGATGACCCCCGGATCCGGGAGCTGGTCCGGCTCATCCTGGAGCCGCAGGGCTTCCGGGTCGTCGAGGCCGACACGGGCTTGGCGGGCATTCAACGCCTGCGGGAGGCGACCATCCACATGGCCCTCATCGACTTACAGCTCCCGGACGTCATGGGCTACGCCCTGGCGGCCTTCATCCGCAACATGACCCAATACCAGACGATTCCCATCGTGGCCCTGACGGGCGCTTACTCGACCGAGCTGATTCCCTGGATAGCGGCGGCCGGCTTCGATACGCTCCTGCAGAAGCCCTTCTCAGTCCAAGCCCTCCGGGAAATCGTCCGCCGATACTTGGACGCCGAGCGGCCCGAGCCGGCCCCGGCGGTCGCCGACCCGGCGGTCGAGCTGACGCACCTGCGACGGTTGACCCGGGAGATGGCCTATGACTTGTGGCGCTACGTCGAGGAGCTGAACCGCAAGACGGTCCTGATGGGCCAGCAGGCCAAGCTTATCGAGGAGATAGTCATTTACACGATCCACAGTATCATCCGCATCTTGGAAACGAACGAGCGGTACACGGCGGGCCACTCCCAGCGGGTCGGCGCATACGCCGTCATGATGGGCCGCCGCCTGGGGTTGACCCACGAGGAACTGCGAACCTTAGAGCTGGGTGGGACGTTCCATGACTTGGGAAAGGTCGGCGTCGACCGTTGCATCATCCGCAAGCCTCACACGCTGACCGACGAAGAATGGGCTGAGATCCGGCGGCATCCGGCCCTGAGTTACGAGCTTTTGGTCGAAATTCCCTTCTTACGGGAGGTCGCCCAAATCGCCGGAGAGCACCACGAACGGTACGACGGCAAGGGCTATCCTCACGGCAAGAAGGGCGACGAAATCTCCATCAGCAGTCACTGCGTCATCCTGGCCGACGCCTTCGACGCCATGACGAGCCACCGGAGCTACCGGCGGGCCCTGCCGCTACCCCACGTCGTCGCCGAGATCGAACGCTGTGCCGGGACGCAATTTCACCCGGAAGTCGCCGAGGTGTGGCTTCGGGAACTGTACGACCGCGGCGAGGCCCTCCTCGAGGAGACGCACCGGCAGTTCCCCATCGGCGACGAGGGGACCGGGTAGGATGACGGACCCGCTGGGAGAGCTCAGCCTATGCCTCGCCTCCGCACGATGACTGCCCGTCCCCGGGCCTTCCTCCGAGAGCCGGCGGTCGTCCTGAGCCGGCGGCCGGGCCCCCGAACGTCCCAGTGGGTATGGTTCTACGGAGAACAGAGCGGTCTCCTGGAGGTCATCGCCGAGGCGGTCCGCCGGTCCCGTAAGACGGTCGCCGGGACCCTGGAGCCCCTCTCGGTCGGGTGGCTGACCTATCGGGCGACCCGGGACGCCCCGACTCACCGGCTCATCGGCTTTGACCTGACCTGGAGTCCCTACGTGACGCTCCATGCGGCCGGACGGCCCATCGAGCCGACGACCCTCGTGTTCGTGGACCTGGTCGCCGAGACGGCCCTGGCGCTCCTGCCGGGGCATCCGGGGGACGCCTACGTGTTCGACCGACTGTCTGAAGTCAGCCGCCTGATGGCCCAAGCCGTCCCCTACCGGGCCCTGGCCGTCGGGTGGCTGTGGACCCTCCTGGTGCGGTTGGGGGACCTCAGCCTGGAGGGAACGTGCCCGGCCTGCGGTCGGCCCGTCGGGGGCCTCGAGGGGTCGGACGCCGTGTGGGACGTCGAGGGCCACCTCTGGCATCCGACCTGCGGACCGGACCCCAAGGCCTACCGGTTTACGACGTCGGCGGTCTTGCGACGGGAATTGGCCCGCCTTCAAGCCGGCGGCCTCACCCGATTGGGCCGACATCCCGAGGTCGCCCGGGCCCTGGCCCGTCACCGGGACCTCTGGGAATTCTTGATCCGACGGACCGAATCCCTGGTCGGCCGGCCTCTACGGTCTCTGGCGACGGCGGCCCACTTGCGGAATGGGCCGAGCCCTGCCCCTCGACGCAAGGGGCCTGGATGCCGGTGAGGACCCCGGACTCCGGACCGCAGACCCTCCGCCCCGAATTTTGAAAAGCCCTCCCGAAGTCCCTATAATGTCGCCCTCTTTTGCGGAACGATGAGGAAAGACAGGGGAGCCTCGATGACACGTCTCAATCAGGACTGGTGGGAGCAGGACTTTCACCTCCATACGACGTACTCGGACGGGAGCCTTCGGCCGATGGAGCTTTTAGAATCGCTGGTCGGTCTGGGGGTCCGCCACGTCGCCATCACGGACCACGAGTCCGTCCGGGCCTATCGGGAGCTGGACGTCCACCGGATCCCGACGGGCCTGGAACTTCATCCGGGTATCGAGCTGGACTGCCAGTGGCAGGACTTTGAGGTCCACCTGCTGGGTCTCGACTTTCGGCCGGACCACCCGGACCTGGAGGCTTACCTGGACCACATCCACCGGGTCCGGCGGGTCCAGTACCTGCGCCTGATGGAGGCCATCAATCGAGAACTCCGGGAGGAATTCCTGACGCCCGAGACGGTCTTTCCGCCCGAGACGGATACGTGGATGAAGCCCCACATCTTCCAGCGCCTCGGCCAGCACCCCCGGTTTCAGCACCTGGACCCCGAGGACCGGTACCGGTTTTTCAAGGAATGGCTGGCCGACCGGGGCCTACGGGTCGAAATCCCCCGACCGACGCTGGCTGAGGGCATCGACCTCATCCATCGGGCCGGAGGCTATGCCGTCCTGGCCCATCCGGGGTACTACTGGAAGCACGGGATGGCCTTCCCGGAGAGTCTTCGGGTCATGAAGGAGATGGGCCTGGACGGCCTGGAGGTGTTTTATCCCTACTATCAGCCCAACGCCCCCGAGTTCCCTACCGAAACCGCCGCCATCGAGACGGTCCTGACCCTCTACCAGTGGGGTCAGGAGTTCCGCCTGCTTATGACTCGGGGCTCGGATATTCATCGTCCGGAGCACCGGACGGAGCGCTATCGGCACCTTCACCGGGTTCGACAGGCGGTGGCGGCGCTGTCAGACCCAGGGCCGCTCGACGCTCGGGGTCCTGCAGGAGAAGCAGGGTAGCCCGAGCGGCCGCCTGGGCCGCCTGCTTTTTGGTCGCCCCCACCCCCTGGCCCAGGAGCTGGCCCTTGTAGTAGATGGCGATCTCAAACCACCGGGCGTGCTCCGGGCCCGAGACGTTGACCAGCCGATACTCGGGCAATTCGGGCGAGAAGGCCTGGATGTACTCCTGGAGAAGGCTCCGGTAGTCGACCCAGGGGAGGGCGTTTTGCTCGAGCGCCTCCAGCTCGGGCCGGAGGACCCGCAAGACCCACGCTCGGGCCGTCTCAAAGTCGCTGTCCAGATAGATGGCCCCGACGAGGGCCTCGAAGGTATCGGCCAGGAGCTGGCGGAGGAAGCGCTCGGGCGCCGTCTTCTCGGGCCGCGTCCGGATGAACCGGTCGAGGCCCAGCCGCTGGCTGACCTGCGTGAGGACCGTGCTGTTGATGACGTATGTCCGGCGCTTGGTCAGCTCCCCTTCCAGATACTGATGGCCCCATTTGCGGACGAGATAGTCCGTCACGGCCAACTCCAGGACGGCATCGCCCAGAAACTCCAGGACCTCGTTGTGACTCAGGGGGTCCGCCGGCCGGACGGCCATCGACTTATGGGTCATGGCCCGTTGGAGCAAGTGCAGGTCCCGAAAGACATAGCCGATGACCTGCTGACACTCGGCCCAGTCGGGATAAGAACTGACGGCTTCCGCCATGTTCAAGACACCGCCTCCGAAAGTTCTCGGGCCGGGGTCTCGGCGACCGGCCCGATGGGCCGCGCCAGAAGTTCCTGAAGCCGGGCCCGGAGTCGGTCGACGCGGATCAGGACCGTGTTCCGCTTCCAGTCCAGCAGGCCCTCCTGCCGGTACTGCTGGAGGAGCTTCTCGGCCTCCCAGACCGGAAGTTCGGTGACTTGGCCGACGACCCGGCTCCAGCCGCTGACGGTGACCCGGACCTCCGGCCCCTCGACCCCGGCTTGCTGGACCTGCTGGTCCAGGAAGTGAAGCAGGCGAAGCTGAACCAGCGTCTCCGTGAGCTGGCGAAGCCGGTCCTCTAAGCGGACCATCCGCTCGGCAAAGAAGGCCAGAAACCGCTGGAGCAGGTCCTCGTGCCGGAAGAAGACCCGCAGAAAGGTCTCGGCCTTCATGCTGGATATGACCCCGTCTTCGTGGACCGTCGCCTGATGGTCCCAGCGGTAGTCTGGACACAGACACACGGCCCCGAAGAACTCACCGGCCCGGACGATGTGCAGAAGCTCCTCCCGACCGTCCTCCCCGATGGTCGTCAGCCGCACACTCCCCTCTTGGACCCGGAAGAGCCGGTCGGCCGGGTCGTCCATCAGATAGATGATCTGGTTGCGCCGGACCCGCTGGGCGAAGAAGGCATACTCGAAGTATCCGATGTGCTCCTTCACGAAGTCGGTGATCTTCAAACAGTAGTCGTGCGACCATGTCTCCATGGCCAACCTCCGAGAAGCACCTTCATCCCCAGCTTACCCGATCCGTCTGCCGAATGTCAAGCATTTTTATTATATTGTGTCTTAGTTTTTGAGTATTGGATCAGGTCTTCAAAAGATTCTCCGCATCCTGTCAGCCCAGCCCCCAGCACCTACGGACGGCCCCGCCGGCTCCAGAGACCGACCAGGGCCGCCCCCAAGGCCCCCATCGCAATCCATTGGGACGTCGAAAACCCGCCCCAGGCTCCCCGGGGGTCCCCCCGGTAAAACTCGATCACGAAACGACCGACGGCATACAGCCCGACGTAAGCCCACCAGAGGTCGCCGGACCGCCGGCCCCGCCAGCGGGCCAGGCCCATCAAGGCCCCGGCCAGCAGGAGATTCCACAGGCTCTCGTAAACCTGGGTCGGATGCAGGGGGACGTTCAGGGGCGTCCCGATCAGCTCCCCGGCCAGGGGATTCGTGAAGGTGACGGCCCAGGCGACATGCGTCGGCCGGCCATAACAGCATCCGGCCGAAAGACAGCCGAGCCGGCCGATGGCATGTCCCAGGGCCAGGGGGGCGGCGACCAGGTCCCCGGCCGTCCAGACCGACACGCCCCGCCGCCGTAAGAACCACAGGGAAACCAGGACGGCCCCGAGGAAGCCCCCGTAAAACACGCCGCCGGCGTGGAGGAAGACGTCGGCGATGCCCCGCCAGTCCCAGCGGATCAGGGGGCGCTCGACGACCAGGTACAGGAGGCGGGCCCCCAGGATGGAACCCAACAGGACATAGAACGACCAGTCCCATACGAAGGCCTTATCGACGCCAAAGCGGGGCGCTTGCCGAAGGGCCAGGAGCAGGGCCGCCAAGAAACCGGCGGCGACCAGGACGCCGTACGTGTAAATCGTAATGGGACCGAGGCGCAAAAAGACGGGCCACATGTCCGCTCGGCTCGACGGATGCGGGACGGGCCCTGGGTCCCAGGCGCAGGAGGGAGGACCACGGATTACGGACCCGCCCGTCGACCCGCCGTGTCCAAGGTGCTCTCCTGAAGGCCGGTCCGTAGCTCGTGGCTCTCTTTTCCGGAGGCCCCGGGCCTAAGGAATCTACAGTCCCGCCCCCAAATTCGCCTATATAACATATTTCCCCCGGCCGGTCCCGTCCAGTACGCCCGCCGGATGCCTCTGCCCGGTCTGATCGGTGCAGGATGCAAGGTACGACGAGATGCAGGATCGGCGGTCACTCGTATGGCCTGTATCCATAGGTTCCATCTGAGATCAAAGACCGCCCGGACGGTGCAGGGGCGGGCCGCCGATTCCGGTCGATTCACGGCCCCCGCCCAGGGCCGTCCAGAGGTCGTTCAGGTCGTGGACGGGGGGTCGGCACGTGAAGTCTCGGCATACGTAAATCGTCAGCCGGTCCTGAAGGCGGGCCTTGTCCGCCAGGGCCGGGTAGGCCGTGGGCCCTCCGGCTATCTGCCAGGCAAAGACTCGGTAAGGAAGCCATCGGCCTTGCAATTCGGCCCGGGTGGCGGCCAGTTCGTCGGGCGTCCCGACGAACACGACCTGGGCCGGCTTCTGGAGCGCAAAGTCCCAGGCCATCGCCATGTAAGCCAGACCGGCTGGATACTCCCGGAGGGCGGGGGCGAACGTCCGGACCGTCGTCTCCGCATAGGCCCGGTACCGGTCGATGCCCGTGATTTCAAACAGGCGGTACAGGCACCCGAGGGCGACCGAGTTGCCCGCCGGCGTGGCGCCGTCGAAGACTTCCTTTATCGGGGCGATGAGGTCCGGGGCCTGGGGGTCGGCGTCGAAAAAGCCGCCGCCCGAGACGTCCCAGAAGCGCGCCAGGGCCGCGTCCATGAGGCGGACGGCCCGGTCCAGGTCCTGCGGGCGCCCGGCGACCTCGTAGAGGTCCAGGAGGCCCTGGGCCAGGTACGTATAGTCGGTCAGGAGGCCCGGGACGGCCCGCTCGCCCTCCATGAAGCGGTGGAAGAGGGCGCCCGAGGCCTCGTCCCACAGGGTCGTCCACAGCCCGTCGGCGAGTCGTTCGGCGACCTCGACGTAGTCCGGGCGCCGGAGGTAGAAGCCGCCCAGGGCGAAGGCCGACAGGGCCAGGCCGTTCCAGTCGGTCAGGATTTTCTCATCCCGTAAGGGCCGGGGCCGGGCTTCCCGAGCGACCCGGAGGGCCCGACGGGCCTGGTCCATCTCGTCCAGCCACCGGTCGAGGGGCATGCCGTAGCGGTCGGCCACTTCATGGAAGGGGCGGGCCACGTGGAGGACGCTGGCGCCGTGCTCGAAATTCCCCTCCGGCGTGACGCCGTACTGTTCGGCGAACCACTCGCCCCGTTCGGGTCCCAGGACGGCGAGGACTTCGTCCCGGGTCCACACGTAGAAGGCGCCCTCCCGGCCGTCCGAGTCGGCGTCCTCGGCGCTGTAGAAGGCACCCTCGGGCGACCGCATGTCCCGGAGGAGGTAGTCCAGCGTCTCGGTGGCGATCCGCCCGTACAGGGGGTTCCCCATGGCCGCATAAGCC
Organism: bacterium HR11; assembly: GCA_002898535.1. NCBI lineage: Bacteria > bacterium HR11. The sequence goes on along the minus strand of BEHN01000002.1, from coordinate 73,318 downwards.
TCGGCATAGACGACGGCCAGTTGGGCGTTGTCGTAAAGCATCTTTTCGAAATGGGGCACGAGCCAGTCGGCGTCCACGCTGTACCGGTGAAATCCCCCACCGACCTGGTCGTAGAGGCCGCCGTAGGCCATCGCCGTCAGGGTCGTCTCGACCATCGTCCGGGCAGACGCCGACCCGGTCTGGAAGGCATACCGGAGCAGGAATCGGAGCTGGGCGTGGGGCGGAAACTTCGGGGCCGTCCCGAAGCCGCCCCGCTCGGGGTCGAACGTCCGTTCGAGCTGGTGGACCAGGCGGTCCGGCACGTCTTCGGGCGGCGGCTCAGACGGGAGCCAGCGCCGGACAGCGGCTTGAAGGGCCTGGGCCAGGCCCTCGGCGGAGCGTTCGACCTCGGAACGCCGTTCCCGCCAGGCCCGGGCGACGGCCTCCAGGACCTGCCGGAAGCCGGGCCGACCCCACCGGTCGTCGGGCGGAAAGTATGTCCCCCCAAAAAAGGGCTTCAGGTCCGGCGTCAGGAAGACGTTCAAGGGCCATCCGCCCGTGCCCGTCATGGCCATCACGGCCTGCATGTAAATCTGGTCCACGTCGGGCCGCTCTTCCCGGTCGACCTTGACGGGCACGAAGAAACGGTTCAGGAGGTCGGCGATCCCGGGGTCCTCGAAGGATTCCCGTTCCATGACGTGGCACCAGTGGCAACTCGAATAGCCGCTACTGAGGAAGATGGGTTTATCTTCCTGACGGGCCTTCTCGAAGGCCTCGGGGCCCCAGGGGTACCAGTCGACGGGGTTGTAGGCGTGTTGCCGCAAGTACGGGCTCTTCTCGTGAATCAAGCGATTCGGCCGCCGGCCGACGACTTCCGACTTTGGCGTTCTCTTCGACATACGCGACTCCCAGGGGCGGGCGGCGATAGAAGTAAGATGGGCAGGTCGGCAGATAGGCAGATAGGCAGATAGGCAGATAGGGGGGATGGGGGCTATTCGCCGTTCGCCATTCTGCCGATGGACCTGGGGGACGGGCAAAGCCATCGTCGAGGTCTCAAGCCTCCGTCCATCGTTTCCGTATCTCGCATCCCGCATCCCCCGTATCGAAGAGCGTCATCCCGACTTCTGGACTTTCTGGACCTTGTCGCCCTTCTGAACGCCGCCCCGGACGACCCGGCAGACGGACGACTTGGACAGGACCTTCACGACCTCGATGGTCCCGACGGTGTCCTCTACGGTGTCCAGGAGCTCCCCGTTCTCGTCTCGGATTTCCTTGACGACCCGGACGACCTCGAAGCGGTCCCCGACCTTCACGCCGGCGTTCTCGCCCATGTCGATGTAGACCGACGTCGGCGAGTCGGCGCTGACGACCTTCCCGAGGGCCGGTGTGGCGGCCGCCGCATGGGCGCCGAGCTGGTCGTACTGGGCTAAGATCTGGGTGACGGTCTTCTCGACGGCCGGCCGCAGGGCCTCCGTGATCACGCCCTCATCGAACTGCTTTTCGAAGTCGACGTTTTTAAAGGCGGCCCCGCCGAACTTCTTCTCACCCTCGCCGCTGGCGACCAGGACGATCTCGCCCGTCGACGTGTCGATGAGCCGCACGTCTAAGGCCGACTGGGCCTGCCCGAATTCGGCCCGCAGGGGACCGATCCCGCCGCCGTGCCGCTTAATGCTGAACTTCGTGATGGAACCCGTCAGGATGAGCTGAACGCCCAGGAGTTTGCCGAGGCGGACGGCCGTCTTCGGGTCGATGGCGCCCGAGGCGCTCAGGGACTGTTCCTTCAGGACCAGGTCCAGCTTGTCCCGCTCGATGACCGAGAACTTGCCGGACTGCACGAGCTGGGTGACGAGCTGGTCGGCGGCGGCCCGGCCCAGGAGGCGGGTATCCCACGTCCACCAGATGTGGGGGACGTTGCTCTCAAAGTCTAAGACGGCGACCCGGACTTTACCAGGCCGGGCCTGACCCCAGGCCAGACCGGCGATCAGGCTGAGGACCAGCGCGATGACGAATCCACGTCGAATCATGGGGCTTCCTCTCCTTCATGAATAATTTCGGCTTGAAAGGTAAAGATCTGCACATCGGGCCAGCGCCAGGCTTCCGGCGGGAGGCCCGCCTTCCGGCACGTGTGCGCCAAGAAGGTCTCGGCGTCCCACCCGTACCGGGCGGCGACCTGCGGGAGCAGGAGGCCCTGGACCTCGCCCCACCGCACGATAAGGCCATCCCGACCGACCCGGACCGCCTCAAGCGCCCGGTCGGCCTCGACCGGCTCGGGCACCGTCAGGACGGAGACTTCTACATGGACGAGGGGGACCTCTTCGGACACCAGGGGCGGAAACCGCGGGTCCCGGGCGGCCCGGACGGCGGCCTCGATGGTCGCCTCTTCCAGGGGGAAGACGGGCCAGGGCAAACCGACGCACCCCCGCAGGGCCTCGCCCTGCGTGAGGGTCACGAAGACCCCGCGCGGCGCTTGGCAGATCGGGTCCGGAAAGCGCGGCGCCGGCTTTCGACCTTCGGTGCAGTATCGGACGATACTCTCCCGAGCGACTTGCACGAGATATTTTCGAACCGAAGGCGGTAAAGGTTGCTTCGCCTCAGACGGCTTCATGTCCGACCCATTCCAGTCGAAGGGGGACCCGTTGGGGAGCCCGGGGAAACCGGAGGACCCCGGCCCGCGTTTCAGGCAGAGGGCCGGACCAGTACGCCTCGACGGTTTGGGGTCCGACGGCCAGGACGCATCCGGCCGGGAGCTCGCCCCGATGCCGGAATCGGCGGCCCTCGGTCCACACGAAACAGCCGACGATCCGCTCCCACGGGATGGGCGTCTCGTCGGGCCGGTGGGGGACGCCCGGCCACAGGCGGGTCACGTACCAGAGGCGGTGGACCTGGAGGCCCTCCATCAGACCGTGGCGATAGGCCCGCTCAAAGGGGGCCCGGGCCCGGATCATCTGGACCCACGACATGGGCATCCACAGGGCTCCCCCGAACGAGTCGGTCGTCGACGGCGGCCCCGTCATGGGCATAGACGGATTTGATTCGGTAGATCGGCTTACGTTGCGTTTCATGATAAATCCGGACGAGCATCTCCCCCAGCAGGCCCATGAGGATTAATTGACAGGCGATCATCTCAAAAGTCAAGCCCACGTAAAGCAGGGGATTCCGGTTGATGCGGTATGTCACGGGGTCCCACAGCTTCAGGCCGACGACCCAGGTCAGGGCGATGAACCCCAAGACGGCGACCCCGATCCCGACGATCCCGAAGAAGTGGATCGGTCGGGTCGAGTAGTGCAGGAGGAACTTGACGACCAGCAAGTCCAGCAAGACCCGAAAGACCCGGGAGAGGCCGTACTTGGACGCTCCCCGCGTCCGGGGCCGGTGGCCGACGGGGACCTCGGCGATGCGGGCGCCCAGCCAGCGGGCCAGGGCGGGGATGAAGCGGTGCATCTCCCCGTACAGGTGCAGGTCCTGCAAGAGCTCCCGCCGATAGGCCTTGAGCGTGCACCCGTAGTCCCGCAGGCGGACGCCCGTGATGCGGGAGATGAGGGCGTTGGCGACCCGCGAGGGGAGCCGCCGGGTCAGCCAGGGGTCCTTCCGGTCCTTGCGCCACCCGCTGATGACGTCGTAGTCGGACTGCTCCATCAGCTCCAGGAGCCGGGGAATGTCCCGGGGATCGTTTTGGCCGTCGCCGTCCATCGTGACGACCCATTCCCCCCGGGCCTGATGGAATCCGGCCGACAGGGCCGCCGTCTGGCCGTAGTTGACGCCAAACTGGAGGGCCCGGACCTCGGGTCGGCGTCGGACGAAGGTCAGGATCTCGGCCAGCGTCCCGTCCGAGCTCCCGTCGTCGATGCACAGGACCTCGAAGTCCCAGCCCCGGCGGGCCCGCAGGTCGTCCAAGACCGTCAGGAGCTCGCTCAAGACCGGGGCGACGTTCGACTCTTCGTTATAAAACGGGATGACGACGGAAATCTTCGGCATGGCCTTCACACAGCCGTTCGGTCCGTGAGAATCTGGCATTGGGCAGATAGGCAGGTCGGCAGATGGGCAGATGGGCAGGTCGGCAGATGGGCAGATGGGCAAATGGCTTAGCATCTCGCATCCCGTATCCCGCTTCACATCAGGTCCGGCCGCGGGATGCCCAGGACGTCCAGGCCCTGGGCCAGGCTGTGGACGACGGCCCCGACGGCGGCGGCCCGGAGCCACCGGAGGGTCGGGTCCGGAGCCTGCTTGATCCGGTACTTCAGGTAGTACCGGTGGAACTGCTGACAGAGCTGGTAGACGTACTGCGTGATCAGGTTCAGCTCTAAGGCGTTCACGGCTTTCCAGACCCAGTCCCGCAGGTGCTGGGCCTGGTAAAAGAGTTGCCAGGTCGCCGCGCCTTCCTCGGACGCCCAATAGTCTTCAGGCAGGTCGGCCGGCCGGGTCGCCCGCAGGTAGCCGACCCAGTCGGGCCAGACGCCCAGGCGCTCGAAGATGTTCCGGGCCCGGACCCAGGCGTACTGCAGGTAGGGCCCCGTCTCGCCCTCCATCTGGAGGGCCTCGTCGATGTCGAAGGCGATGACCGTCTGGCGGCCGTACCGGAGGAGGTAGTATCGGACGGCTCCGCAGGCGATCTGTCGGGCGACCCGGGTCTGCTCGTCCGGCGGCAGGTCGGGATGCCGGGCCCGGACCTCGTGCCGGGCCTGGGCTTCCAGGGCGTCCAGGAGGTCGTCGGCCTTCACGCCGATTCCGCGACGGCCCGAGAAGGCGATCAGCTTCTGGTCGGACTCGACGGGGATGCCCATCTTTTCGCAACTGCGGGCGCTCAGGGCGACCATCTCGTAGGCAAAGTGGATGGACTGATCGGCGGCCGCCTCGTAGCCCATCCGGCGAAGGGCCTCGACGACGATCTGCTGAAGGTACGACTGGCGGACGTCGATGACGTTGTAGACCCGCTCGCCTCCGCCGAAGGACCGGCCCGGCGGCCGCTGGGTCGGGTCGGCCGTCGTCGTGTAGACCTCGTGGCCGTCGGGGTAGACGTGGAAGAGCCGGTAGCCGAAGTCCTGCCCCAGAAGGCCGAGCTTCCACAACTGGTAGGCGATGTCCTTGGCGACGTACGTCACGGTCCCGTTCGAGCGGACCAGGACCTTGTCGGGCTCCTCGAGGGCGTCCCACTCGGGTCGGCCCCGCAGGGGCAGGATCCAACAGCCCCGGTAGGGTCCCTCCGTCGCATAGACGGCCGCCCCCCGCTGTTTCAGGAGCTCGAAGGCGTGGTCCCAAAAGCGCAGGGCGATGATGTCGCTCTCCTTGGGGAGGACATCGTAACGGATCCCGATCCGCTCCATCGTCGCCAGGTGGGCCCGCAGGATCGTCTCGCTGATCCACCGGCCCAGCTCGGCCAGGGGGCCCTCGCCTCGCTCCAAAGCGTGAAGAGCCTCATCCCGAAGCCGGGTCCGCTGGGGGTCTTCTTCGTACCAGTGCTGGACCCGCGTGTAGAGGTCCCAGCAGTAATGGTCGAAGGGCGGCGGGACCGACCGGAGGTCAGCGACCGTCTTCCGGCCTTCCATGTAGTAAAAGCCCACGACGACGTCGGCGACCTGGACGCCCGTGTCGTCGATGTAGTTCTGGACCTCGACGTTCTCGCCCAGAAACCGCCAGGCCCGGACGAGCGTATCCCCCAGGACGGCATTCCGTAAATGTCCGACATGAGCCGCTTTATTCGGGTTGATAGCCGTGTGCTCGACGACGACCTTCCGAAAGCGGGGCGCCGTCTCGACGGGCTGACCCAAACGGTCGACCCACCGGCGCACCCAGGCCGAGCGGTCCCAACGGATGTTGATGAACCCGGGGCCGGCGACCCGGACGTCGGCGACCCCCGGCCACGTCTTGAGCGCCTCGGCCATCGCTTGGGCCAATGCCGAAGCCGGCTCGCCGACGGCCTTCGCCCACACGAGGGCCACGTTCAGGGCCAGGTCCCCCCAATGGGGCTCGGGGATGCGGATTTCGTAACGGACCGGCAGACGGTCCGCCACGTCCGGCCCCCATCGCTGGCCGGCCCAGTCATGAAGCCACGCACGCAAACGTTCCTTGACTTCGTACAACATGGCCGCTCGGCTTTTCCAGCCTTTCAGAAAAGCGTGAGATGCATAGAATGTATAGAGATGCATGGTTATGCATGGAGATACGTGGGGATGCAATGGCATCTCTACCGCATCCCCACTGCATCTCTACCGCATCCCCATCGCATCTCTACCACATCCCGCTTAGCTCTCCAGCTCCTGGACGATCTCCAAGAAGCGGCGGTACGGAATGGCCGTCCACGTCTCGGCCTGAAGGGCGCCGTTGGCTAAAGAGATGAGCGACACCTTCGCGGCTTCCTCCTCGCTACTGGCCTCGAAGATGTCCAAGAAATCATAGTGACCCAGGATGGCGTAGTGGGCGATGAACTTCACACCAGGACAATGCGCCTTCACCTTTTCCCGCCACTGCCGGCCGAGTTCCTCCCGCCGCTTGAGGTCTTGCATGACCTCCGGAGCCAGCTTGGTGACCAAAATGTAGGTCGGCATCGGTCGCCTCCCGCCGGCTCGGTGTAAGGTCCCGGATGCTCGGGGGTTAGGGATCAGGCTTTTCCCAGACCTCGACACCTAAGACCCCAGAGACAAAGCCATCACCTGATGATACAGGACTTCGTACTGAGGGACCACCCGGCTTCGGTCGAACTGGAGGGCCCGCCGGCGGGCCGCCTCGGACGTCCGGACCCAGAGGTCCTCGTCCGTCAGGAGCCGTTCCACGCTGGCGGCCATCGCTTCGACGTCGCCGACGGCGTGAAGAAACCCCTGGACGCCGTCCTCGATGACCTCGGGGACGCCCCCGACGGCCGTCGCCACGACGGGGACGCCGCAGCTCATCGCCTCCAGGGCGGCCAGGCCGAAGCTCTCCAGTTCGCTGGGGAGCAGAAATACTGAAGCATCCCGCAGAGGCGGGCCGACGTCTTCCTGCTTGCCGAGGAAGTGGACGTATCGGTACAGACCCCGTTCCATGCAGTACTGCTCGGCCAGGATGCGGTCCGGACCGTCCCCGATCAGGACCAGCTCGCAGGGGACCCGGGCCCGGACCCGCTCGAACACCCGGAGGACGTCCAGGACCCGCTTGACGGGCCGGAAGTTGGAGACGTGCACGATCCGCCGGTCGGTCCGCCACTGACGCCGACGCTCCTCCAGGGGCTTCGGGACGAGGGCCGCCGTGTCCACGAAGTTGGGGATGACCGTGACCCGTTCGGGGGGGACCCGGAAGCGGTCCCGCACGATGCCCTCCAGAAACCGGGAGACGCACGAGAGGTGATCGCTCTGCAGGAGGGCCAAGCGCGTGATGGGAAAGAAGCTCGGGTGCTGGCCGACAAAGGTCACGTCCGTCCCGTGGAGGGTCGTGACGACGGCGAAACGGGGGTCGTCCAGGCTGGCCCGGGCCAGGAAGGCCGAGATCCCGTGGGGCAGGGCGTAATGGGCATGGACGACCTGGAGGTCGGCGTACTGCACGAGGTTGGCGATGGTCGCCGCCGCATGAATCGTGTAAAGGGGGGACTCGAAGAGGGGATACTCGAAGACGGGGACCTCGTGGAACACGATGTGGGGGGAATACCGCTGGAGGCGGACCGGCTGGGCATAGCTGATGACGTGGACCTCGTGACCGCGTTCGGCCAGGCTCCGGGCCAACTCGGTGGCGACGACGCCGCTCCCGCCGTAAGTCGGAAAACACAGGATGCCGATGCGGTATGGCATGGATGCCAATAGGGGTCCCGGGGATGCAAGATGCACGATACAAGATGCAGAGTGCAAGATACAGGATGCAAGATGCAGGATGCAAGCCCGATGGGCCCATTTCGAGACCCCCCACCGTCGTTAACCTTCGAGACTCGCGGATCGTTCTAAGTTTGCACGTTCGGTCGGACCCATCGCCGTTCTGCTGACTTACCGGAGGCGTGGTATGCAAGGCCTGGGCCACAGGTGGACGACCGTCCTGGCCGTTTGGGCCTTCGGCCTGATCGGCCCCGCCGTCGCGCAGGACCGTGGGATGTCGCCCAACCCGCCGTCGGCGGTCGCTTCGGCGACGACCCGCTTGGCCGAACTCGTCCGGCCGTGGCAGGAGCGGGCGATGGAGTGGAAGGCGGAGGCGTCCTACGAGGTCCCCGTCCTGGACGAAGACGTCCGGGCCGACGGCGTCCTCGAACCGGCCTGGGCCCGGGCGATGGTCGTGCGCCTGCCCTATGAAATCCAGCGAGGCGAAAACCGGCCGGCCCCCGTCGAGACGCTCGTCCTCCTCGGCGTGACGTCCCGGGCCTTCGTCGTCGCCTTCCTCTGCCCGGACCCCCGACCCGACCGGATGCGGGTCAGCAAGACCGACCGGGACCGGATGTTCGACGACGACTTCGTCGGCCTCATCGTCGATACCTTCGGCGACCGGCGGCATGCCTACGAAGTCTTCGTCAATCCCGTCGGCGTCCAGGCCGACGGCCTGCGGTCGGAGGCCGGCCGCCAAGAGGAGGACATGAACTTCGACTTTCTCTGGGAGTCCGGCGTCCGTCGATTCCCGGACGGGTATCTCGTCGAAATCCGCATTCCCTTTTCGTCCATTCGCTATCGGGTCGGGCCCGACGGTCGGGCCGCCTGGCGGGTCATGGCGTTCCGCAACTATCCCCGGGACTACCGCTACCTGACGTCGCCGATCGCCGTCGACTTTAACCGCAATTGTACGATTTGTCAGTTCCCGGTCCTGACGTTTCCGGCTCCGGAAGCTTCATCGGACCTTATGCAGGTCCTGCCCTACGGCCGGATGACGACTGAGCGGACCGACGACGGCACGTACGCCCGGGGTGCCGCCGTCGGCCTCGACCTCAAGTATCAGCCGTCGCCGACGTGGACGGCCGATGCCACGGTCCGTCCCGACTTCAGTCAGGTCGAGACGGACGTCTTCCAGATCACGACGAACATCCGATTTGCGCCCTTCTATCCCGAGAAGCGGCCCTTCTTTATGGAGCGGAGCGACCTCTGGACGACGCCCCTGCAGGTGCTGTACACCCGGACGATTCTCGACCCCATCTACGGTGTGCGGGTGACCGGTCAGACGGGCCGCCACACGGTGGCCTTCCTTCACCTCATGGACCGTCGGACCCTCCTGTGGTTTCCGGGCGTCCAGGCCTCGGACAGCACCGTCGTGGAGGCGCGTTCACTGAACAACGTCTTCCGGTACCGTCTCGACCTGGGCCAGCAGTCGACCGTCGGCGTCCTCCTGACAGACAAAGAGTATGCCGGCGGATTCAACCGGCTGGGGGGTCTCGACGGCCGGTGGTTTTTGAGCCGGCAGTGGTCGCTTTCGGCCCAGGCCGTCGGGACCTGGACGGCCTATCCCCGGGACGTGGCCCGGACGTATGCCCAACCGGAAGACGACTTCTGGGGCTGGGCCTACCGGTTTCAGCTACTCCGGGACGGCAAGCACTGGAGCGGGAGATGGCGATGGGAGACCCGGACCGAAGGGTTCCGGGCCGACCTGGGCTTCATCCAGCAGGTCGGCGTCCGACAAGTCGGCACGTGGCAGGAGTGGACCCTCTGGCCCGAGGGTCGTTGGGTCAGTCGCTTCGGGTGGGCGGCCGGCGGGGAGTTCCTGTGGGACGGTGCCTGGCATCAGCAGGGCCATGAGGCGACCGTCGGGATGTTCTTTCATGCGGTCGGGCAGACCAACGGCTGGCTCGGTGTCGAAAACTTCAGCGAGCGGTCCGGGACGGTCCTCTTTCACGGCCACCGGCTGTTTGGTGAGCTTTACTCGCAACCCCGCTCTTGGCTCACGCTCCAGGTGAATTTCTCGGCAGGGGACGCCGTCGACTACTTCCTGAATGAGAAAGCCCGCCAGTTCCGGGTCGCCCCCGGCCTGACCTTGAAGCTCACCGAGGGCTTTCAGGTCACGTACCGGACGACCTATCGGCGGCTGAGTCAGACGGCGACGCTCCAGGATGCATGGATTCAATATGCCCGTCTCGAATGGCAGGTCACGCCGGCGTTGGGCCTGCGGCAGACGGTCCAGTGGCTTCAGTATCGGTTCCCGGACGCCCGCTACCAGGCGGAAGGCTATCCGGCCCGCCAGCAGGTCCTGGAGACCCAGACATTGGTTCGATACCGCTGGAACTATGCGACTGCCCTGTACATCGGCTTTTATGGTCGGTGGGCGACACCCGCCGATACGGCCACAGGCCGGGCCGTGACCTGGACGGTCTTCGCCAAGTTCGCCTACCTCTTCCTCTGGCCCCTTAAGGGCGCGTAGGCCTCCGGCCTGCGAATCACGGAAGCGTCACGTTGACCTGTCCGTAAAAGAAAGTCGCCGGGTCGGCGGGGCCCGTCTGCCGGAGGTAGGCGCCGGGCCAGAACCGGGAGTATCCGGCCAGAACCTGCCATCGAGAGGAGGGGGCGAACCGGACCAGGGCGTCGAACTCGGTCCCGACCGTGTGGCTGTCGACCGGGCCGGTGGCAAGGCGGACGGCCCGCCGGGCCGCGTTGTAGAGGGCGTCGGTCGTCCGATACAGGCCCATGCGGTGGAGATTCACCTCCATGGACCACCAGGGGTGGGGATTCAGGCTCATCACCAGACGGGCGTCCCACATATTTTGCCAGCCCAGGAAGTCCATGTAGCCGTAATGAGGATGGTTCGTCGGGAACAGGTTGTCGAAGGTCTCCCGGACGCCGTCTTGAGGGTTCCGGTCCCCACTGGCCCCGTCGACTTCGAGGCCGACCCGGGGCCGACCCCAGACGTCCCAGGTATAACCTACGATAGCCGCAAGTGCGTAAGCCCGGATGTCCTGCCGTCCGTACCGACCCGTCTGGAAGGCCCCCTCGACGGTCGCATCCCAGCGACCCGGCGCCCGGGGCCGGCGGAACCGAAACCCCAGGGTCGGCTCCCGGAGGGTCCCCGGCTCCATGTGGCTGTGGAATAAGACCGGTCGGTTCGTATGCCGATACAGGAGATACAGGTCCAGCGTCATCGTCGGGCGGGACGCCGTGACGTAGAGGCCCCCCAGCGTGTCCTGCCGGTCCCATCGGTCGAGTCGGTCCGGGCGGGAGACCACGCGACGGCCGATGAAGGCATGGAAGGACCAGGCGCCGGCCTTCGCCATGAGCCGGACGGCGTCAAAGGCCTGGGCCACGTTGGACCACTCGAAGCCCCCGAGGAGTCGTTCGTCCCCGTAGGACAGCTTTTGACGGCCCATCCGGAGGACGACGGCTTCCTTCGGCCCCCACCGGACGTCGAGGTAGGCCTGATGGATGTCCAGGGGATTCTGGAAGGGCGACCGGTCGGGGACGGTCAGGCCCCACAGCCGGGCATCCTGGACCTGCAGGAAGACCTGAACTGGAGCCGCTACCGTCCATGTTACCTGGAGACGGGTCCGAAGCAGGTGGAACCCGTCCCGGTCGTCCCGCGTCCGGTCCCAGTCGAAGTTGTCTCGGAACTCGAAACGGTACTGAAGAGCAACCCCCCACTGAAGTGGGAATCGACTCTCCTGAGCCTGGACTCCCGCCCAAGTCCAAAAGAAAAGAGCCCCGCCCAGGCAGTATCGGCAGACGTAAGCCTTGACACGACGATGAGCGCCGGCCATCTCCCAGCCTCCCCTCGGGATTCACGAACCCAGCCCAGTGACCCGAATCCGCCAGGCTTTTTTCGATGATGGGGCAGCAAATTACGTGCCTTTTACCGAGAGGCCGGGACGGATGGCTCCGAGAGCGTCAGGGAGCGCCGTGACTTAGCCTTTGATCCCATTCCTGGACATCGTCTCATCCTTGCGGCGACGTCCGGGGACGAGTCGCAAAAGTGTATCCACGCCCTTGGGCCCCCGCATCCTCCAGGGTAGGACTTCAGTCGGGGGAAGGCATTTCGGGGATGGTCCAGGGGTACCGTCCGGGGTCGCTTCCCAGCCGAGGTCGATCGTGAGGTGCGAGTCGGCGGGGGCCGGCTCGAGCGGGGCGGTTTTCGGCATGGTCGGCCTCCCCATACAGTAAATTTTTAATAATAATTAATAATTGATCCTCCGGGGTCACAGGTATGGAGGAACGCCTTCGGAAGCGACCCGCCCGCGGGACCGCCGGGCATCAGCCCGCCATGGGCTGACGGACCCTCACGGCCGCCGTCGGCCGTGAGCCCGGCCGGGCTTCAATGACGAGGATTCGGGACGATTTTTCAAGCGATGTCGGGACGCCACGACGCCGGGACAGTGACGGCGTGACAGGGTCCCATAACGACCCCAGACCAGGGTCCAAGATGCAGGATGCAAGACCGGCGCGCATGTTCGGTAGTAACGCCCCCTATGGCGTGTCCCGGAACGCCGGCCGTCATGCCGGCGTCCTTCATGCTGGCGCCGCCAGTCATGCCAACGTAGGCGTCGCCGAACGCCCGCGGTGATGCGGCCGTCCAAAAACACGCACGTCGGATATGCAAGATGCAGGCTAAAATCCCAATCCCGCTCGCTCGAGAAACCCCAGACCATTCGCCCGCCGCGCCGACCTCACTTCAACAGGTAGACGAATTCCACGAGGACGGTCCCTTGGGACTTTTTCGGTCCGTCGGCCCCGCCGTCGAAGGCTGGGTGATTCGCAAAGTCGTGGCGGTATTCCAGGCTGGCCCAGAGGCGGTCGACGACCTTGTAACGGACTGTCCCCGTCAGCTCCCACAGGTCGCATCGGGCCGGGAGGCCGGTCGTGGGGTCGGTCCATCCCAGACGGAAGCCCTCCCGGTCGATGAAGAACTCGCCCCGTAGGCCCACGGACCATCGGTCATCGAGGTCGTAGAGGACATACCCCGCCGCACCATACCATCGGGCCGTCTTCGAACCGCCCGTCTCGTCTGGGACGGCATCCGCCTCGACCCCGTAGTCGACGTTCACGATCAGAGTCAGGGGCGGGACCGGTTTGTAGGTGGCGACGATGTCGATCAAGCTCCGCTTGGGCCCGTTCGTGTCCGCCTGTTCGGGTCCCCACGTCCCGCCGACGGTGAGGGTCAGGTCCTTCAGGGGCAGGACCGTGACCATGCCGTGGAGGGACTTGCCGGTGTTGTTGTCGGTGACGTTGTCCCACCCGTTGACGACGCCCAGGGTCACCGTGAACCGGTCGCTGAAGGGATAGGTCGCCATCAGGCCCGTGTGGGTGAACGGAATGGCGTAGCCGAACAAAATCGAGCGGGAGACGTTGAAGTTCCCGGGCCGGCGGATGACCTCGGCCCCGTGGAGGGTCACGAACTTGCCGACCTTCAAGTCGAGGCCTGCTCCGACGGGGACCTTATAGGTGATGTACGCCTGGGTGAGGTCGAAGGTGTCGTCGGCGCTCCCGAGGCCCGCCGCGTGGATCTTCTTGGCGTCGAATCCGAGGACGACGTCGACGCCGAAGCCGATGGGCGATTCGGCGCTGGACGGCTTTTCGAGCCAGAATTCGGCTTGATGCAGGGTGACCTGGCGGGCGCCCTCGTCGAAGACCCGGAAGGTGTTGACGTGGCTGTTAAAGTTATGGTTGTAAGAAACGGCGACGTGGCCGTTCCACTGGAGGTCCTTCAGGGGCGACGGGTCGTCGGCCGGAGCTTCCTGCGACGCCGGTGGCGTCTCGGTAGCCGAATTCTCTTGGGCCCAGAGGAGGGGGATCTGGATCAAGCCCCATCCCAAAAGCCAGACCAAGGCCCACTGGGTCGCCCGGAGCCCGAGACGGCGGAGAGGGACGCCGGCTTTCTTCGAAGCCGGCGTCCCGGAGCCCGCCCAGGCCCCCAGTCCAAGGTCTTTCCCCATGCTCATGGACACCCTCCTTCGGTTCGGAAATGTCGGCCGAACCGATTTTTTCGTCGTTCGGGCGGGGCGGTCTTTCCGGTAGGGTCACGGCGGCGCCATGCCCTTACCGGGACGTCGGGACGGCATGGCGTTCGCCGTCCGCTCCGATGAGAGCCGTCCTGTCACGGCACCCCGTGGTGAGTGGACCGGTGTCGGGTCGGTGGGAAGACCAGACCCCCGGACCCGACACCGACGTTCGCCGAATTCCGGATTCATGCCACCCGGCCCAGGACGAGCTTGCGGCCCTCGGGGTAGGCCTCCAGGCCGTGTTCGGGGACGTCGAGTCCGCTCAACTCGTCTTCCTTAGGCACCCGTAGGCCGATCGTCTTTTTGATGACCCAGAACATCAGGAAACTGGTCCCCAAGGCCCAGGCCGTCACGACGACACAATCGATGGCCTGGGCCACGAGCTGGGCCCACTCCCCGACGATCAGGCCCTTTACGCCCCCATACGTCCCGTCGGCGAAAATCCCGACGGCCAGGAGGCCCCACAGGCCCGCAAAGCCGTGAACGGCGACGGCCCCGACGACGTCGTCGACCTTCAGAACCCGCTCGACGAAGCTTAGGGAAGCGATCAGGACGAAGGCCGCCACGACGCCGATGACGACGGCCGCCCAAGTCGGAACATAGGCGCAGGGCGCCGTGATCCCGACGAGGCCAGCCAGACAGCCGTTGCAGGCCAGGACGAGGTCCATCTTGCCGGTCCGGGCCAGGCTGTAGTAGATGGCCGTCACGGCCGCCGCCGCGGCCGCCAGGAAGGTGTTGACGGCGATGATGGAGATCCGCAGGTCGGTCGCCGCCAGCGTCGAGCCGGGATTGAAGCCGAACCATCCGAAGAAGAGGATGAAGGTACCCAACGTCATCAGGGCCAGGTTATGGCCGGGAATCACGTTGGGCGTCCCGTCCCGGTTGAACTTCCCGATGCGGGGCCCGACCAGGGCCGCAAAGCCGCCGACGGCATGGACGACGCCCGATCCGGCGAAGTCCCGAGCCCCGACGCCTTCACCCAAGAAGGGCAGGTACTGATACAGGTTCGCCAGCCAACCGCCGCCCCAGACCCAGTGCCCGTAGATGGGATAGATCAGCCCGGAGATCAGGAAACTATAGGCCAGGTAGGCCGTCGTTTTTGTGCGTTCGGCCATCGCCCCCGACACGATCGTCGCCGCCGTGGCCGCAAAGACCATCTGGAAAAACCATAGCTCGGCCGTCGATACGTCGTAGGAACCCCGGTGGAGCATGAAGCCGGACAGCCCAATGAAGGGGTTGCCGAATCCCAACCCCGGGGCCGCTCCCGAGCCGCCGAACATGAAGGCAAAGCCGAAGGCCCAAAAGGCTAAGCCCCCGATGAGGCAGTCCATAAAGTTCTTTGTCAGGACAGCGACCGCATTCTTGGCGCGCGAAAGCCCGGTCTCGACCAGGGCAAACCCGGCCTGCATGAAGAAGACCAGGAAGCCCGTCACGAGAGTCCAAGCGAAGTTCACGGCCTTGTTCGGGTCGGCCTGGATCGTCGCCGTCCCCGTCGGGTCCGGCGGTGCTTCGTCGGCCCGCACAGAGCCCGCCCAGAGAATCGCGAGACCCCCGAGCAGGCATAGGCGCAAAAGTTTGAGATGCATGGGACTTCCTCCATAGCTCTTTGATTTCGGCGGGTGGATCGACCGCCGAGACGTAAAGAACGCAGAGGAATAGACCGTACGCTATCGCTTGTTGTGGAAATCGGGTGGTCCCGTCTTTGGGAGGCTATCGGCCGGGCGGCCGTCGGGAGACGAATCTGCCCTGCCTTTCGGCGTGAGTTTAGGAATGCCCATCGCCTCGGGGCATCGTCGCATCCTGAGGTCGTAATCGGGCCCCCGTGGAACCTCTGGACACCGAGCATCACTCGGTGGCCTCAGGACTCCGGGCAAGGCCCTCGCCTCGTGGGAGCTCAAGGGGCGATACCCAGTCCGTCGGGCCACCGCCGGTTACGGCAGTAGGGACGTACGGCCATGCGTCCCTATAGGGCACTTCCGAAGGTCATCACTCGATAGACGAAGCCCCTTGCGATGGTTCTTGGGGAGGCGACTCGTCGTCGAGAAGCCCTTTCATTGAGAGGGGAATGATTCGGGGAGAACCCCCGGCGCGACCTTGCGCAAGACACGGCGTCTTTGCGCCGTCTCCTAAGGATGGAGACTGAGAACGTCTTTTATAATATATCACATCTCCCGGCCGATGTCAAAGATCTGATCTATTTCCCCTGGGGTCTTCCCAGGAAGGGGCCGTTACTCCACGGAGGACCGATTTCTCGCCGTTTCATTAACACAGCCGTTCGGCCCGGGAATGGCGTCGGAACAACCTTGCCCAACGCTCGGGAAGCACGGTTTTTCAAAGGGACGGAGTGACGAGTAACGAAGGGACGAGTAGCGTGCGGAGATGCCCGATCAGGGGCTACGTGACCACCAGGTTCAGGGGTATCACAAGGGCAATGAGGGAAAACCTCGTATTGCACGGGTCCCACTATCCGCGTCTATGAGCGCCGGCTGAGGAACTTCACACGCCCATGATGTGGAAGCCGGCGTCCACGTAAAGGACCGTCCCCGTGATGGCCGACGCCATGTCGCTCAGCAGAAACACGGCGGCCCGGGCGACGTCCTCCTGGGTGACGTTCCGCCGGAGGGGACTCCGGGTCTGGTAGATTTCCAAGATGCGGGAGAAGTCGCCGATGCCCGAGGCGGCCAGCGTCTTGATGGGCCCCGCCGAGATGGCGTTGACCCGGATGCCGGCCGGCCCCAGGTCGTGGGCCAGGTACCGGACGATGGCCTCGAGGGCGGCCTTGGCGATGCCCATGACGTTGTAGTTCGGCATGACCCGCTCGCTCCCGATGTACGTCATCGTCAGGACGCTCCCCGACCGGCCCTCCATCAGGGGAAGCAGGGTCCGAACGACGGCGACCAGAGAATAGGCGCTGATGTCCAGGGCCGTCATGAAGCGGTCCTTGGGGACGGGATAAAAAGGCCCCTCCAGGTCGTCCTTGTGAGCGTAAGCGATCGAGTGGACGATGAAGTCGAGGTGGCCCATCTCGGCCTGGACCGCCTGCCGGAGCGCCTCAATTTGAGCCTCGTCGGCGACGTCGCAGGGGGCCGTCCGGGCGCCCGGCAGGGTGTCGGCCAACTGCTGGACCTGCTTCTGGAAGCGCTCGTTCTGGTACGTGATCATCAGCCGGGCCCCGTGCTCGGCGGCCGCCCGGGCGATGGCCCAGGCGATGCTCCACTTGTTGGCGACGCCGAGGACCAGGCCGTGCTTGCCCTCTAAGAGCCCCATCACGTCACCTCCCGCGGAATGTCGTGGAAGTTCAGGATGTCCATGAATTCCCATTCCCGGTAGGCCATCGCATAGACCCGCCGCCGGGTCGCATACCGGAGGACGTTCTCGGGAAACTCCAGGCCAGCCAGGATCAGGACCAGGCGCTGGCCCCGATACTCCGGAAAGAATTCAAAGAACGGCCCCGCCTTCTCGATGAGCTCGTCCACGGACTCGGACTTGAGGGTCGAGCGGACTTCGATGAGGAAGACCTCGTGCGGGCAGGCGACCAGCACGTCGACCTCGTAGTCCCGCCCGTCCATCCGACGCAGGACGTTGCGGGCCTTGAATGTCGGCTCGCATCCGAAGTACTGCCGGATGACGGGCCGGACCGCCGGCGAAACGACGTCCTCGACGAGGGTCCCCATCTTGCGGGCCAGCTCGCCCCACTGCTTGTTCATCTGCCGGCGGTCCTGCCGGACCTCCTCCCGGAAGGCCTCCATTTCCTCCTTAAAGACCCGCATTTCCTCCTTAAAAGCCCGCATCTCTTCCTTAAAGGCCCGCATCTCTTCGGTTAGCCGGATCAAAGCCGCCTCCAATTTGTCCACCCTTTGCTTGATGGTCACCATCCCGGCGCCTCCTCCGGTCCGAGGGTTGCCTCCGCCCGATTTGGGTATTTTAGGCCTTTGCCGTGGGTAAGGCGGTCTCCTGAGGCTTCTTGACGGTAGCCTTCCGGAGGGCCTCGAGGACCCGTTCCGGCGTGATGGGAAGCCGGTCGATGCGGACCCCGACGGCGTCGTAGACGGCGTTGGCGATGGCCGGGATGACGCCGGCCAGGGAGCCCTCCCCGGCCTCCTTCGCCCCGAAGGGACCCTCGGGATCGATGCTCTCGACGACGATGCTCTCGATGACGGGGTGGTCCAGCAGGCCCGGCGTCTTGTATTCCAGGAGACCCGGATTCAGGATGCGGCCGTCCTTCATGACGACCTGCTCCGTCAGGGCCTGCCCGAGGCCCATCGAGACGGACCCCTCGATTTGGCCCTCGACGGCCAGGGGGTTCAGGGCCCGGCCGCAGTCGTGGGCGGTCCACACGCGTTCGACCCGGACCTCGCCCGTCTCGACGTCGACGGACACCTCGGCCACGGAGGCGCTATAGCTGTAAGCCGGGGATGGCCCGACGCCGGCGCCCTTGTATGTACCGCCCTGGGCCTCGGGCGGCGGCGAGTAGGCCCCCTTGCCGACGAGTGTGCCGCCCGATTCTTGGAGGGCCATGTAGACGGCTTCATCGAAAGACACGCCCCGGCCGGGGTCCTCCCGGTCGAAGACCCGTTCGTCTCGAAACTCGAGCCGATCTGCCGGGACCGAGAGCGCCCGGCTGACGACGTCGGCCAGACGGTCCCGAATCTGACGAGCCGCCTGGAGGGCGGCGTTGCCGGCCATGAAGGTGACCCGGCTCGAGTAGCTCCCCAGGTCCAGGGGCGTCAGGTCCGAGTCGCCGGCCACGACCCGGACCCGTCGGAGGCTCACGCCGAGGACTTCGGCGACGATCATCGCCTGCACGGTATCGCATCCCTGCCCGATCTCGGCCGTCCCCGTGTAGAGGCCGATCCCGCCGTCCACGTCGACCTTGACGACGACGTTCGAGTGGGGCATCTCGGACCGGATGATGGGCCGCCCGGCCCCGCTCACGTAATGACTGCATCCGAGGCCGATTCCCCGGCCGTAGGGGAGCTTCCGCCACTTTTCGAAGAACCCGGACGCCTCGACGACCCGCCGGATGCACTCGGGCAGGCCGTAGCTGGTCACCCGCAGGTCGTTGACCGTCCGGGTGTTCGGCCGCAGGAAATTCCGGGCCCGGATCGTCACGGGGTCGAGGCCCAGGTCCTCGGCGATCATGTCCAGCAGGCTCTCGAAGGCAAACCGCGTGTTGACGGACCCGTGGCCCCGCTGGGCCCCGCAGGGGGGCTTGTTCGTCAGGACGCGGTAGCCGTCATACTTGATGTTCG
The DNA here is from genome assembly GCA_002898535.1 of bacterium HR11. Taxonomy (NCBI): domain Bacteria; species bacterium HR11. The sequence continues at coordinate 54,238 of BEHN01000002.1, read as the reverse complement.
GGATGTCGTAGATGGCCGCCAGGAGCTGACCGGCGTACAGGATCGTCACGATGCCGTAGCTACAGTAGGCCCCGCCGTCCTGGACGACCTTGCACTCGACGGCCGTGATGCGACCGTCCCGCCGGACCCCGATCTTCAGCCAGATGTGCTGGTCCGGCCGCCCCCGGTTCAGGTAAAAGACCTCCTCCCGGGTCATCGTGACCTTGACGGGCCGGCCGGCGACCATCGCCAGCTTGGCGGCGACGATCTCGTGAGGCAGGGGCTCGTCCTTGCCGCCGAAGGCACCGCCGACGTGAGGCTTGATGACGCGGATGCGGTTCATCGACAGGCCGAGGACCTTCGAGAGGGTCCGGTGCAGGTAGTACGGCGTCTGGGTCGAGGACCAGACGGTCAGACGCCCCTGGAGGTCGTAGGAGGCGACGGCGCTGTGGGGCTCCATGGCCGCATGGTTGAGCCGGGGACAGAAGAAATAGTGCTCCCGCACGTAATCGGCCTCGGCGAAGCCCCGCTCGACGTCCCCGAAGTGATGGTGGTATTCCCGCTCGATGTTGTTCGGCCGATCGTCGTGAATCCAGGGCGGCGGGGCGTTCATCGCCTCGAGGGCGTCGAAGTAAGCCGGCAGGGGTTCGTAGAGGACCTCGATGCGTTCGAGGGCCTCCTCGGCGGCCTCGACGGACTCGGCGGCGACGGCGGCGACGCCCTCCCCGACGTAGCGGACCCGGTCGACGGCCAGGGCCGTCTCGTCCTGGGCGACCGGGAGAATCCCATACTTCGTCGCCACGTCCTGCCCCGTGATGACGGCGACGACGCCGGGGACCCGCCGGGCCTTCGAGACGTCGACCTTCACGATGCGGGCGTGGGGCAGGGGGCTCCGCAGGATCCGGCCGACCAGCAGGCCGGGCAGGCGGAGGTCGTCCGTATATACGGCCCGCCCCGTGACCGGGTCTTCGCCCCCGATGTAAGGCGTCGGCTTCCCGATGGTCTGAAACTCCATGGGTCGTCCCTCCGACCTTAGACCATAGACCTTAGACCACAGACCATAGACCTGACCGAATCAAGGGGGCTCCGCATCCCGTATCTTGGAACGACCGTGCCTCTCGGGCAGTGGGAAAGCCGTCCCGGGGCCATCCTCCCAGACCGAACGGCTCCGCTAAGATTATGGCGCCCTGTCGGGGGACCTGCCAAGATGCAGGACTGCAGGAACTCGGTTTGGGGGAGGGGCAAACCTGCAGAGGGGGAAGTGATCTCGCCAGTCCCTTTTTCTGGAGGAGAAGGACTGGAAGTGGGTTCTCGGCCATCCTCTCGAGACGAAGAGCCCCCCACCCCAGGCAGGTCTACGGTCTGTGGTCTATGGTCCGTGGTCGGATGAGGGTCCTCCGTCACGCCGGGGTGCCCTCCAGGAGCGTCCGGAGGCGGACCTTGCCGTAGGCCTTCGCCATCGTGATGTACTGCTTGAGGTCCCGCCACGACTTGATGGACCGCAGGGCCTTGGGGATTTTCCGGAGGACGCTGTAGCCCTGGACCTGGGACCACTCGAAGAGGAGTTCGCTGATCTGTTCCCACGAGAGTTTATCGATGTACAGAGGGATGTCCCCCTGGGAGGCCGGAAGCGTCATGATGCCGGGCGGGTTCGGCACGCTCCACGAGAAGTCCGCCGGGATGATGCCCTCCCGGCGGGCCCGGGCCTCGATAGGCGTCCCGGGGTAGATGTGCATGATACTGATGGAGATGTCGATCCGCTGGTTCCGCTCCTTGGCCTCCCGCTTGAGGCTCAGGATGTAGTCCATCGTCATCCGGGCCTCTTCGTAGGTCTCCGTCGGATGCGAAAAGATGAAGAAGGGATTCGGGATGATCCCCAGGTCCCAGCACCATCGGATGACCCGGGTGACCTTATCGATGCTGAAGCCCTTGCCCTTCCGGATGACCTCCTGCAGGATGCGGGTCGAGGCCGACTCGACGCCCATCCCGATGAGGAAACAGCCGGCCTCCCGCATCTTCTTGAGGAGGGCGTAGTCGACCGTGTCGATGCGGATCTCGCAGTACCACGAGAGGTCCAGCTTCCGCTCGATCATCAGGTCGCACAGGTCGTGAATCCGCCGGGGATTAAAGGTAAACGTGTCGTCGAAGAACCACAGGCCCCGCACGCCATACTGGTTGACTAAAATCTCGATTTCCTCCATGACCCGTTCGGGCGAGTTCGCCCGGACCTTGCGGCCCCAGTTGAAGGGCGTGGCGCAGAACTCGCACGTGAAGGGGCACCCCCGGCTCGTCATCAGGTTCAGGGCCCGGCGGCGGCCCTTGTGGGGGTCATCGACGTGGAACGTGTAGGCGTCCATCGGGTACAGGTGCCGGGCCGGGAACGGAAGCTCGTCCAGGTTCTCGACGACCGGCCGTGGGGGATTGTGCCGGATGGAGCCGTCCTTCTCCCGGTACGAGATGCCCAGGACCTTCCGGAGGTCCCCGCCCCGGTCGAGGACCTGAACGAGCTCCAGGGTCGTGATTTCGCCCTCCCCCCGGACGATGAAGTCGCACCACGGGACGTGCGTCAGCGTGTCCTCGGCCGCATTCCACACGTGGGGCCCGCCCAGGACGGTGATGACGTGGGGGAAGTGTTGCTTGATTTGCCGCAGGGTCTCAAAGGCGTAAAAGCGGTTTTCCGTCGTGAACGTCAGCCCGACGACGTCGGGATTGAACTTCCGGACTTCCTCGACGACGTCGTCGTAGGTCATCCGGAGGGCATTGGCGTCCACGATGCCGCAGGTGTAACCGGCCTGCTCGAGGACGGCCGCACAGTAGCCGATCCCTAGGGCCGGGATGAGCTCCCCGTGACTCCAGCGCTCGGCCAGATAGCCCCCCGGCGGGACCATAAAGAGGACTCTCAGCGTCATACCGGTGAACCTCCCGCTTTCAGCCTTCTTGAGGGGGCGATTTTCTGAACTTCGCAGGCCGATGCTCTCCCAACTTAACCGAATCCCCACCTCTTGTCAACTGCCGGGCACGTGGAGCCACTGTTTCATTGTCGGCGCATCTGCCGACCTCCCTCTTTTCATTTGACGGGGCGGGGGGCGGAGACTATTATAGAAGCCCTGCGAATCGAATCGGCCTCCTTCCCCCGGGATGGGGGCGTGAGTCCGTGAGGAGGCATCGATGGAGATCCGTCGTCTCTATGAGGTGATGGTCCTTTCTGTCCCGACGGCGTCGGAGGCGGAGCACGCGGCCCTGGTCGGGAGCATCGCCCAGACGATTCAGCAACACGGCGGGACGGTCCTCCACCAGACGACCTGGGGCAAGCGCCTGCTGGCCTATCCCATTCAGAAGCATCGGGAAGGGTGGTACGACCTTTTCTACGTAGCCGCCTATCCCAGTCAGATCGCCCCGGTCGAGCAGTGGCTGAAGCTTCAACCGAATGTCCTTCGCTACATGGTCGTACGGGTCAACCGGGCCCACCTGGCGGTCCTGCAGAAGCAGTACAATCTGACCCTGCCCGAGGGCGTATCTGTGGCCCGTCCCAAGTGATGGAGGGGCTGGGCGTGAACAGAAGTGCGGGCATTCGGCCGGTGGGCCGTTCGGCCGATGGGCATTTTTATCCAAGCCCCGCTCGTAAGAGCGGGGTCTCATTCCCATCCCGATCCCGCTCGCCGGAGAGCGAGGCCGCCATTTCAACGGGACGACGTGACGGCGTGACGAAGCTCCACAACGAATCAGGGGCTCCAGCCTATTCGCCGTTCGCTACTCGCCATCGCCCGGGGCCGAACCCCGAGGCCGGAGAGGAAGGTTCGCCATGACGAAGGTACCGACGTCCGAACAGATGGAAATTCAGGGCGTCCGTATCGGCGTTCCCCGCCGGGCCTTTTTGAAGAGCCGGCGGTTCTGCCGATTCTGTCGGGAGCGGGTCGAGTTCATCGACTACAAGGACCTGGAACTCCTGGCCCAATGGGTCACCGAGCGGGGTCGCATCCCGCCCCGCCGGATCAACGGCAACTGTGCCCGTCACCAGAAACAGTTGGCGACGGCCATCAAGCGGGCCCGCATCATGGCCATCCTGCCTTTCGTGGTCCAGTAACGAAGGGACGTGACGGCGTCCGGGCGTTCGACCCGTCGTCACGACATGCCCGAAGTCAGGTCCACGTCGGAGGGTCCTCATGCCCCGTTCCGTGCAGGTCATCTTACTGCAGGACGTCCCGAATCTGGGCGACCGGGGCCGGGTCGTCGCCGTACGACCCGGCTTTGCCCGCAATTATTTGATTCCCCGGGGTCTTGCCGTCCGAGCGACCGAGGCGACGCTTCGCCAGTTCGAGGCCCTGCGCCGGACTTTTGAGCAACGGGCCCTGAAGGCCCGCTCGGAGGCCGAACAGATGAAGGCCGCCCTGGAGGCCGAGGTCCTGACGATCACCCGGCGGGCCGGTCGGGAAGACCTGCTCTTTCAGGCCGTCACCCGGGACGAAATCGCTCGCCTGCTGGCCCAGCGGGGCCTTCGCATCGACCGCCGGAGCATTCTCTTGCCGGGCCCGATCAAGCGGGCTGGCATCTATGAGATTCCGGTCCACATTTACGGAGACGTCCGGGCGACCCTCCGTCTGCAGGTCCAGCCCGCTTGACGGACATCTCGGAAGGGCCCACCGACCAGGGTAATGCAAGGTGGGCCTGCGGCATGGGAGTCCCGGCCCCGTTCGATAGAGGGGGGTCCAGGGATAGGCCCCAGACCGTTCGCTATGGGCCACTTCGACGGGACGCCGGCCGAATCGGCGTCGTCCCGACGGAGGGATGGCCCCAGAGAAGGCCATGACGTGGGAAGAACCCGCCTTCTCGGTCGCCGACGTCGACGTCGAGCTGGAACGGCTCGTCCTGGGCGTCCCCCTGGTCCGCCCTGAAGTCCTCGACGCCCTCATGGAGCAGACCCAGGCCGACTACTTCGCCCACCCGTCCCATCGTATCGTCTACGAGTCTATCTTGGCCCTGTACGAACGGGGCGAAGACGTCAACTTCACGACCCTCACCGACGACCTCCAGCGGAAGGGCCTCCTCGAGCAGGTCGGCGGCTTGGAGTACCTGGAACGCTTCTTAGAGTTTCCCCGGTCCCTGGATTACGGCCACTATCTGAAGCGCTTCATCCAGCAGGCCCACCGCCGCTGGCTGGCCCAGCTCCTCGAGCGGTACCGGGACCTCTGCATGGACCCGGAACGCACGCCCGAACAGGTCGCCGGCGAGCTCGAGGCCGAGATCGCCCGCATCATGCGGGTCGCCACGCCGCGCGGCCTCCGCCCCGTCCGCCAGCCCCTGATCGAGCTGTGGAAGTACTTAGAACAGCTTCATCAGTCCGACCGCCGGATCATCGGCTACCCGACCGGGTTTGCCCGTCTGGACGAACTGACGTCGGGCTTCCAACCGGGCGACTTCATCGTCATCGCCGGCCGGCCGGGGATGGGCAAGACGGCTTTCGCTTTGAATCTGGCCCTGAACCTGGCCCGCCAGCACCTGAAGGTCGCCTTCTTCAGCCTCGAGATGTCGGCCATGCAACTCCTCCAGCGGCTTCTGAGTAGTCTGGCCCGGATCGACCTCCAGCGGATCCGGACGGCCGAGCTCCGGCCCGAGGAGTGGCTCCGCATGGCCGAGGCCGTCTCGCAACTCACGAACCTGCCGCTGTATGTAGACGACACGGCGGGCCTGAGCGTCCAAGAACTCCGAGCTCGGGCCCGACGCCAGCGGCAGGAAGCGGGCCTGGACGTCGTCTTTGTCGATTACCTCCAGCTTTTGACGGTCCGGGGCCGAGTCGAGAACCGTCAGCAGGAAGTCAGCCTCATCAGCCGGCATCTGAAGGAGCTGGCCAAAGAGTTGAACGTGCCGGTCGTGGCCCTGTCGCAGTTAAGCCGGCGGCCCGAACAGCGGGAGGACGCCCGGCCCCAGCTGGCGGACCTTCGGGAGAGCGGGTCTATCGAACAAGACGCTGATTTAGTAGTGTTTATCTATCGAGAGGAGGTCTACAAGCCGGACACACCCCGGACGGGCGAGGCCGAGATCATCATCGCCAAGCAACGCAACGGCCCGACCGAGACGGTCCGCCTGGCCTTCCATCGAAACTTCCAGCTGTTTGAGAACGTCTATGAGTAGATGGCGAATGGCGAGTAGCGAGTGGCGAGTAGCGAGTGGCGAATAGGGAATTTTCCCTATTCGCCGTTCGCCATTCGCTATTCGCCATTCGCTGTTCGCCACTCGCCATTCGCCATCCGCCACCCGAGAAATGGTCAGCGTCGAGCAGGAACGGGACTTAGCGACGTTCCGGTCTGTCCTGGAAGTCTGGTCCGAGGCCGTCCGGGCCAACTACGAGGCCATCGCCCGCCACACGGGCCGGCCCGTCATGCCGGTCCTCAAATCGGACGCTTACGGCCTCGGCCTGGGCTTGGTCTATCAGGCCCTGCGGGACTTCGCGCCCCCGTGGATCGGCGTGGCGAATCCCTGGGAGGGCGTTCGCCTGCGGCGGCTCGGGTACCGGGGCCGGGTCCTGGTCCTGAGCGGCTTCCTGCCTGAGGAGGTCCCCCTCCTGTCCCAGTGGTCCCTGACGCCGGCCGTCTTCGACGTTCAGCAGTTGGCGTGGCTGGGGCACGGTCGGACGGACCGGGCGTCGTTGGCCTTTCACCTCAAAGTCGATACAGGGATGGGGCGTCTGGGCGTCCTGTGGGACCGGGTCGACGAGTTCACCCGGCATCTTCGACGTTTCCCGGGTCTCGTCCTGGAAGGCGTTTTCTCGAACCTCGCCTGTGCCGACCGGCCGGCGCATCCCCTGACACCCCTGCAGATCGAGCGCTTCCGACAGGTGTGCCGCTTTCTGCAGGACGAGGGCTGGCCCGTCGCATGGCGGCACCTGGCCAACAGCGCCGCCGTTCACTACTGGCCCGACGCCTGGATGGACCTCGTCCGGCCGGGCCTGAGCCTGTACGGATGGACCCCGCCCGAGAGCCGGCTGGGTCTGACGATGGCCGTCCGGTGGTGGGCTCGCGTGCTTCAGGTCCGCCATCTGCCGGCCGGCTGGACGGTCGGATACGGGGCGCAGTGCCGCCTGGATGCGGACCGGTGGGTCGCCGTCGTCGGGGTCGGCTACTTCGACGGGTACGACCGGCGGTTCAACCCGGCGGCGTACATGCTTTCCCGCCGGGGGGAGCGCCTCCCCGTCCTCGGGACCGTCAGCATGGACATGACGGTCGTCGGCCTGGGGTCGGCGTCGTCGGTCCGGTCCGGCGAGCCGGTCCTGCTCTTGGGCGAGTGGCAGGGCCAGCGCATCGACTTCAACGACATCGCCGCCTGGGCGCAAACGGCCCCCCACGAGGTCCTGAGCCGTTTGGGCCCCCGGGTCTCCCGCCGGTTGGTGCGGGATGCCAGCGGTTTCTGGCCCCTGTGGGACCAGCTTCATGCATGACCTCGCCGGACTGTAGACCATAGACCGTAGACCATGGACTTGCCGGAGGGGAGGGGCTGGTCTCGTCTTGAGACACCGGCTGAGAACCTTAGCAGAGCCGTTCGGGATCGGGAGAGGTGAGAAGTGGGATGGGAAGCGGAAAAGAGGCCCTTCCGAGAGCACGATCTTTCCGGCGTCGGGCCGATGGGCCTTTGGCGGGTCGGCAGATGAGCGGATGATTTAGAATCTCGCATCTCGCATGACGAGGCTATCCGGCCTCCCCAGACAAGTCCACGGTCTATGGTCCGTAGTCCATGGTCTCTTCCTCACTCTTGAGGGGCCGTTCCAGGAGACGCTGGACGGCCTTCCGGATGGGGAACCCCTCGTAGAGGACGCCGTACACGGCCTGCGTGATGGGCGCGTCGATGCCGTGGGCGTCGGCCCAACTCTTGAGGGCCCGCGCGGTCGGGATGCCCTCGACGGCCATCCGGAACCCCTGCAGGATCTGGTCCAGCGACTCGCCGAGGCCCAGTCGGTAGCCGACCATGCGGTTGCGGCTGAGAGGCCCCGTGCAGGTCAGGACGAGGTCCCCGACCCCGGCCAGCCCGTAAAAGGTCTCCGGCCGGGCGCCCATCGCCGTCCCGAGGCGGACCATCTCGGCGAGGCCCCGCGTGATGAGGGCCGCCACGGCGTTGTGGCCCAACTGAAGGCCGGCCGCCATCCCGGCCGCCAGGGCCATCACGTTCTTCATGGCACCGGCCAGCTCCACGCCGCGTCGGTCCGTGTTCCGGTACACCCGCAAGTTCCGTCCGTGAAAGACGGCCTGCAGGCGCTCGGCCAGCGCCTCGACGGGACTGGCGACGACGACGGCCGTCGGGCGCTCCTCGGCGACCTCCCGGGCGAAGCTGGGTCCGGACAGGACGGCCAGGCGGACGTCGTCCAAGCCGGGCCACTCCTGCCGCAGGATTTCCGACATCGTGGCATAAGTCTCCGGCTCGATCCCCTTAGTCGCCGAGACGACCCACACGGCTTCCGGCCGGGCTGACCAGACGGGCCGGAAGGTCCGGAGGGTCGCCCGGAACCAGGACGAGGGCACACAGACGACGATGCCTTCGGCATCCCGCAGGGCTTCCGTCGGTTCAGGGGTCACGTCAACGCCGGGGGGAAGGACGATGCCGGGCAGGTAGAGAGTATTTTCCCGATGCCGGCGGAGAGCCTCGTAAGTTTCGGACCCATGCACCCAGAGCGTCACGTCGTGGCCGAGTCGCGCCAGGTGAATCGCCAGGGCCGTGCCCCAACTGCCGGCCCCGAGGACGGCCAGCCTCATGAGGACCCCCATCGAAGACGTGGCTCCTGGCCCCGCAGGAGGCGCCGGAGGTTGTCCTTGTGACGTATCCAGATCAGGAGGACGACCAGGCCGGCCGGCGCAAACGCCGGCCAGGCCACGTCGAAAAGGACCTTATAGACGAGGCCGAAGGCCAGGGCGGCGCTCAGCGAGGCGACGGAGACCGTCATCGTCAGGCTGAAGACGATCAGGAACACTCCGAGGGCCATCAGCATCGCCCAGGGCGCCAGGGCCGAAAAGGCCCCGACGGCCGTGGCGACGCCCTTGCCGCCCCGGAAGCGGAGCCACGGCGTGAACATGTGGCCGGCCACGGCGCTGGCCGCCACCCAACCGCACCAGGCAGGCCGGTCTGGCGCCAGGAGCCGCACGGCCAGGACCGGCAGGAAGCCCTTCAGCATGTCCAGGACCAGGACCAGGAGGCCCCACCGGACTCCCAGGGCCCGGACGACGTTGGTCGCCCCGATGTTGCCGCTCCCGACCTGCCGGATGTCGATACCCCGCCGCCGGGTGACGATCCATCCCCAGGGGATGGAGCCGACGAAGAAGCTCATTGTCAGGATCAGGACCCACCGTAGCATCGGCCCGCCACAGACGATTGGATTCAGACGCTTGTATCATGCTACCATTATAGGGACTCGAAGGGAGGTCGGTCCATGCGAGGCGCCGGAGGGACGCCCGGCGGGATCGGTATGTTCCTGCTGGGGTTGTTTATCACAGCCGTCGGAGCCTACATGTTCCTGAGTCGGGTCGACGTGACGCTCCACCGGTGGTACCTCTGGGGCTACGACGCCCACGGGGCCATCTTAATCGCTTTCGCGCTCGGCCTGGGGATTCTCTTCTTCAACGCCCGAAACGTCGCCGGCTGGATTCTCACCCTGGGGAGCTTGGCGGTCGTCGTCTTGTCGATCGTCGTGAACCTGGACTTCTACTTCCGGCCGACGAACCTGCCGACGACGCTCCTCATGATCGGTTCCATCGGGATCGGCCTCGGCCTCGTCTTTCGGTCCTTCCGAAGCGCCCCGGGCTAAGGGGTGAACGGCGAGTAGCGAATAGCGAGTGGCGAGTGGCGAGTGGCGAGTAGCGAGTAGCGAATAGAGAATTTCCTCTATTCGCCACTCGCTATTCGCCATTCGCCATTCGCCACTCGCCATTCGCCATTCGCTATTCCAGGAGGTGAACGATGCCCGGCATCTTCAGTCGCATCGTCGACATCATCCAGGCCAACATCAACGACATGCTGGACCGGGCCGAAGACCCGGAAAAGATGCTGAAGCAGATGATCATCGAGATGGAGGAAGCCGTCGCCAAGACGACGACGGCCGTCGCCAAGGCGATGGCCAACGAAAAGAGCTTGGAACAGCAATATGAACGTCACCGCCGGTCGGCTCAGGAGTGGGAGCAGAAGGCCGTCCAGGCGCTCCAGAACGGGCGGGAGGACCTCGCCCGCCAGGCCCTCGAACGGAAGCAGGCCTTCGAGCGGGCCGCTCAGGACCTGGAAAAGACCCTCCTCGAGGCTCGGCAGGCGACGACCCAGCTCCGGAGTCAGCTCGAGAAGCTGAAGAGCCGTCTCGAGGAGGCCCGGACCCGGTATGCGACCTTATCCGCCCGAGCGCAGGCGGCCCGCACTCGAAAGGAGCTCGCTCAGGCCCTGTCGGGCGTCGGGGGCGACGCCTTCTCGAAGTTTGATCAGTACGAAAGGAAAATCCTCCAGCAGGAAGCCGAAGCCCAAGCCGTCGCCGAATTGGCCGGCGAATCGCCCTTAGAGGAAGAATTCGCCCGGATGGAGGCCCGAAGCGCCGTCGACGAGGAACTGGCCCGTCTGAAGGCGAAACTGCAGGCGCAGGGGGGTGGATGATGGCGACGATTCGGCCAGGTACGTCGAAGACTTTACTTCAAGCCGTGCGGAACCGGGTCCGCCGGTACCTGCGAAAGATGGTCGGTCGGGACGGCTTCCAGGAGGTCGACGACCGGTTCGTCCTCCAGCGGGGCTCGGCGACGATTCAGATCGTCGTGCGGCCCTGGCATCGGGACGACGCCGTCGTCGAGGCCATCGCCTACCTGACCGATACGGTCCCGGTCACGCCGGAGCTGATGGAGTTCCTCCTCCGGAAGAATGCGACCCTCCACTTCGGGGCGTTCGGCCTGGCCTTCGACCGGACCATCGTGTTCGCCCACTCCATCGCCGGTCGCAACCTGGACTACAACGAACTGCGGGCGACCGTCGAGACCGTCGGGGCCATCGCCGATTACTACGACGACCACTTCCGGCAAGGCACCTGGCGGGAAGCCTGATGGGGGTTACGAACTGAAAGTACGGATGGGGCGGGCGCGCAGGCCTCGGACCTCCGTATTCTATCAGTTATTCAGGGCCCCCTGGTCGATCCAGCGACGGATCGTGTCGATCTGGAACTGGCAAAGAGGATCCCGATTGAAGGGCATGCGGGGGGTCTCCCGACCCTCGATGCGCTTGACCAGGCGGGAGTCTTGGGCATTGCCGGGGATCACGACCGGGCCGTTGATGCTCCCCTGCATGAGGCCGTTATAACTGCTGAGGTCCAACCCCCGCTGGGGATTGGGCGGGAGATGGCACCCCGACAGGGCGCAGTTGGCGTTGAAGATGGGTTGGACGTGCATGGCGTAGCTGGGTCGGTCGGGGGCCGTCCCGGCACATCGGTCCGGCGGGGTCCCCTCGCCGCCGGTCGAGCAAGCCGCGCTGAGGCCCGCCAGGCCGAGGATAAGGCATAGGCTTCCGAAGCGATACCGGAGTCGCATGGGATTCCTCTTTCATAAAGTTTCAACGTGGGCGACATGGGGGCGGCCTTGCTGATAAATCCGATGGGACCGGGATCGGACCCTCGATATTAAACCCCGGACCATGGACTATAGACCATGGACCCTACACCCCTGGGCCCCAGCCGGTCTATGGTCTGGGGTCTATGGTCGGATTTACGAGGTCGCTTATAGCAATTTCTGTGCCGTGTCTCGCAGGGGACGAAGGGTGAGCCGCCCATGAACACCCCGCGGATGGACCCGGTGTCCGTCCGACGCGCGATTCGCCCCTCGCGACCCGGTGTCCGCCGCGCCCCGGACGGGACCGGCATTCAAAAATCCGAATCCCGTCCCCTGGATTCAAAAATATGAACGGGTTCGGAGACTCCAAAACTTGCGAGGAAGGCCGGGGGGGACTAAGATAACAGCACCGTTCGGTTCGTGAAAACCCGCATGGATTCGGCTTTTTCGACCCTTCGGGGAGAATGGTTTTTCAAGCCAAGGGCAATTCGGCAGTTTGGCAGGTCGGCCGAGCGTCCAAGAAGCCCTGCCATCCAGGGCGCTATCGGCCTGTCGGCCGACCGACCCAAGAACGTCGCCCGTCACTCCGTCACTTTGAACTCATCTGGCTCTGTTGATATCCTCTTCAGGCTTCTGGGGAGGCCCTGGGCCCGCCGAAGAGAGCCCAAAACATTCAGATGGGATGGACGCCGCCGTCACCGGCGGCGCCGGGACCGAGGGACGCCGGGATGACGCCCGGCGTTCGGATGGGATGGACGCCGCAGGGGGCTTTGAGACGATGGCTCAGGGATGTCAACAGAGCCAAGCGATCTCATAAATCCGACCATCGACCATAGACCACAGACCACAAACCGGCTTAGGCCCGGGGGAGCCTATGGTCTGTGGTCCATGGTCTGGGGTCTAATATCGAGGGTCCGATCCCGGTCCCGTCGGATTGATGAGACTGGTTCTAAAAAGCCCTGGGGCCGCTCCTGACCTACCCAGACAAGAGAGGGACCTGAGATGGATTCCAAGCCATCCCCTCAAGATGAGGAGACCCCCTGAGCCCAAGCAGGTCTATGGTCTAAGGTCTGTGGTCTAAGGTCTATGGTCGGATTTATGAGCGCGCTTCTACGTAGAAGGAAGCCCTTATTTGACTGCCCACCTGCCTATCTGTCCCAACGACTCACATCGGGATGGACGGGGTAAGGGTTTATGCCCAATACACGTTCGGCTGAGAAACAACTTCGAAAGAGCTTGAAGCGTCGGCTTCGGAATCAGGCGTACCGGACCCGGGCCCGGAACCTTATGAAGCGGGTCCTCCGGTTGTTGGAGGCTGGCGACGTGGAATCGGCCCGGTCGCTCCTCCCGACGGCCTATGCGGCCATCGATAAGGCCGAGAAGGTCGGCGTGTTTCATCGGAACACGGCGGCCCGGTACAAGTCCCGGCTCGCCCGACGGTTGGCGGAAGCCCAGAAGGCGGCCCGTCCGGCGGCGTAGGGCTGGGTTCGGGTCGATGGGTGGAAACGGCCTATGTCCGACCAGGCCCCGTTGGCGAGTCTATTGGAAGCCCTCCTGTTCGTGTCGGCGCGGCCGGTCCCCGCCCATCGGTTGGCCGAGGTCGTGGGTCGGCCCGTCGAGGAGGTTCGGGCGGCCTTGGAAGCCCTGCGGGCCGAGTGGGCCGCCACGGGGCGGGGCGTTCAGCTCCAGGCCGTCGCCGGGGACGCCTTTCAGATGGTTGCGAACCCCCAGTATGCCGATTATATTAGACGATTGCAGGGGCCCCTCCGGGTGGACGACTTGTCCCGAGCCCTCTGGGAGACGGCGGCCGTCGTGGCGTACCATCAGCCCGTGACGCTGGCCGAGATCACCCACTGGCGGGGGGTCGACTCCAGCCGGGCGTTGCGGACCCTCCTGCGGATGGGGTGGGTCCGGGTCGTCGGACGGAAGGCGGCCCCGGGCCGTCCCCGGATGTACGGGGTCAGCGACGCCTTCTGGCAGGCGCTGGGGCTCTCGGGGGCAGAAGCGCTCCCGCCTTGGCAGGCCTTTATACCCGATGCGCATGAAGACGTCTCCGTCGAATGACGTCGTTTCGCCGACGCGCCAGACCCTACGGTTGGCCCATGCCATCGCCCGGTCGGGCTATACGTCTCGTCGGAAAGCCGAGGACCTGATCCGGGCGGGCCTCGTCCGGGTCAACGGCCGTATCGTGACCGACCTGGCGACACGGGTCCGGCCCGGGGAGGACGTCATCGAAGTCGCTGGCCACCGTATCGACCCGAATCCTCCGTCGATTTACATCCTCCTATATAAGCCTGCGGGTGTCGTCTCGACCCTTCGAGACCCCCGGGGCCGAAAGACGGTCGCCGACCTCATCCGGCCCTTGGGCGTGCGGCTCTTCCCCGTCGGCCGCCTGGACTACCACAGCGAGGGCCTCCTGATCCTGACCAACGACGGGGACCTGGCTCTGCGCCTGACCCATCCCCGCTACGGTTGCCCCAAGACGTATTGGGTCAAAGTCCAGGGCCGTCCGAATCGGGCGACCCTGGAGCAAATCCGGGCCGGTATCTGGCTGGACGGCCGTCGGCGGGTGCCCCTTCGGGTCACCCCGATTCGGTACGCACCTAAGAACACGTGGCTGGAGGTCGTCCTCCAGGAAGGCCGGAAGCATCACATCCGCCGGATGTTCCAGAAAGTCGGTCACCCGGTCCTCAAGCTGATCCGCGTCGCCATCGGGCCCATCCGTGTCGGCGACCTCCGACCCGGCCAGTACCGTTTTTTGCTCCCTCGGGAGGTGGACCAACTTCGAGCCCTGACATCGTCGGCGGAAACGGTGGGGTCCGAATGACTCACGCACAGTGGCTACCGGAGCACGTCGCCCGACTTCGACCTTACGAGCCGGGCAAGCCCATCGATGAGGTCCAGCGAGAGCTGGGCCTTCCGGCGGTCGTGAAGTTGGCCAGTAACGAAAGCCCCTACGGTCCGTCGCCTCGGGCTCTGGCGGCCGCCCGTCAGGCCCTCCAAGAGGCTCACCGGTATCCCGACGCCGGCGGCTACTACCTGCGGGCTGACCTGGCCCGCTACCACGGCGTGTCGTCCCAGGAGATCGCCCTGGGTGCCGGTAGTACGGAGCTGGTTCAGCTCCTGGTGACCGCCCTACTGACGCCCGACGACCATGCCATCGTCGTCGACGTGACCTTCCCGATGTACCGCTTGGCCTTAGAGGTCGGGCGGGTCCCCTACACGGTCGTCCCCCTACGAGACGGCCGATACGACGTCGAGTCCATCCTCCGGGCCGTCCGGCCGAACACGAAGATGGTCTTTCTGGCCAACCCGAATAACCCGACCGGCACGTACATCCCTCGGCCGGACCTGGAGTTCCTGCTGGAGTCCCTCCCCGCCCGGGTCGTCGTGGTCCACGACGAGGCCTACGTTCATTACGTGGACTGTCCCGACTATCCGGACGGCCTCACGTACTACCGCCGGGGTGCTCCTGTCGTCATCCTGCGGACCTTCTCGAAGGTCTACGGCCTGGCCGGCCTGCGGGTCGGCTACGCCATCGGCCATCCCGATATCGTCCGGGGCATCGACACCGTGCGGTCGCCCTTCAACGTGTCCCACGTGGCCCAGGCGGCGGCCCGGGCGGCCCTGGCCGACGAGGCTTACGTGCGGACCGTCGTCGAGGCGACCCGGACCCAGCGGACGTGGCTGACGCAACAATTGACCGAGCTGGGCTGGCCGCCGTATCCGTCCCAGGCCAACTTCGTGTGTTTTCGGGTCGAGGGGGACGCCCGGGCGTGGTCGGACCGTCTCTTACGGGAGGGCGTCATCGTACGCCCCTTGGGCTTTTTTGGCCTCCCGACGGGCCTGCGGGTCACGGTCGGCCGGCCCGAGGATAATATTTCGTTCATAGATAAATTGAAAAAATTGATTTAAGCGTCGGTCCTGGGCATGGGGGCGTGGGGTCCTGCGTGCAGGACCCGCCCGACCCAACACCTAAGACCCTACTCGACGCCCAACACCCGACCCCGAACAGAGCCCGACCCATGGATGAGAAGGCCTTGCAGACCCTCAATGAAGCCCTGACCGAGGTCATGAACCGGTTCCGAAACTTCTTTATCGGCCCGGGCGTCAACATGCGCGAGGAGGCCGTCCCTTTTCGCCAGCGGGAGGAGTTTGTCGCGCCCCTCGTGACCGTCCTGGGTCATACGTATGGCGTTCGCCTCCTGACGGCCGAGAACCCGGACTCGCCGCCGATCCTGGAGGTCAGCGTCAACGTTTACAGTGACGAATTCCAACCGGAACGTTTCAAACAGCGCCTCATGGAGGAGTACCGTCCCGAGCGGGTCGCCCAGACGATCCAGAACTTCATGACCGTTCGGGATGAGGCGTACGTCAAGAAGTCCAAGGACCCCCTATTCTTTGCCTCCTTCTTTGAGCTGGACTTCGACCGGGACCTGCGGATCGTCCAGAAGGAGAAGAAGACGGCCAGCAAGGTCACCGGCAAGATGGTCGACACGATCCTCCAGGTCCACTACCATATCCGCCCGGAGGCGCTGAAGCTCTTCGTGGAAGACCCGAAGCTCTTTGCGTCGGCCGTGTACCTGTACTGTCTGCGGGTATTCACGCTGGCCTATCGCAAGAGCTTGACGCTGGCGGACCGGCGTCTCCTGAGCCGCTGACCCTGAGGCGAGGCCGATGGTTCCGGTGTGGCTGATCGGGACGGTCGTGGGCCTGTTGGCAGGGGGTGGTCTCGTCCTGATGTTCCTGTGGGGCCGCCGTCGGCCGCCGCCGGTCGACCTGCCGGAGCCCGTCGAGGGTGTCGAATTCACTGACCTCCTGGTCAGCCTCTGGGTCCGGGGCCGCTATGCGGAGGGTCTGGAGCGCACGCATCGGCGTCTGACACGGCCTGTTCCTGATACGGAGCGGCAGGTCCTGCATCGATGGCTGGCCCGGTGGGCGGCCGTCCAGGGCGACCCGGTCTTGCTTCGGCGGGCCTTGGAGAACCGACCCTGGCCAGAAGCCCATCCGGAGGCTGACTTTTGGCACCTCCAGGTTCAGGACGCCGATCCTCCGGCGTGGGTAGCGGCCTGGGACCGCTGGCAGGTCGCATGGGGACCGGCTTTTACAAAGCAGGTGCTGGAGCGCTTTGCCCAGGCCGAGCGCTATGACCTGGCGTGGCGGGTCTGGCATGCATACTGGGAAGCGGACCCCGGGTCGGCCTGGCGCATCGCAGACCCCATCGACATTCTCCGCCACGCCGGTCCCCAGGCCCTCGAGGCGGGCCGATCCAAGGAAGCCCGATCCATGGCCGACTGGCTCCAGCGGCATCAGCCGCACCACCCCCTCGGGTACTGGCTGGCCTTCCAAGTCGAGCGCGCCCAGCGCTTCACTCGGCCCGAGCGGCATCTCGTCAAGGGCATCGAGCGTACGGATCACTACTGGCTGTACCGGACCCTGGAGACTTGGTGGCTGGACCGGACGGGCCCCCAAGCTATCCAGAGCCTTTACGTCCGCCGGGTTCACGAGACCGGCGGGAGCCTCCGAACCCAGTCGATGCTTCTGCTTCACTACCTCCGTGTAGAGAAGTTGGACTCGGCCCTGGAGCTCTTGGAGAGCCTCAAGGAACGTCTTCAGGATTGGCCGCCTTACTGGATGTGGGTGGGCTACGTGGCCCAGGACCTGGGCATGCAGGCCGAGGCCTCGGCCGCCTGGCGGCAGTTCTGGTACCTGGTCCGTCAGAGCCCCGACCACGCCCATCCCTTCGTCTGCGAGGTCTGCGGCTTCGGGATCGCCCGGTGGTGGGAATTCTGTCCTCACTGTCACCGTCGGGGTACGCTGGACCTCCGACTGCCGCCCCCCTCGTCGCCTCCCTCGCCGACCCGCCTGGAGGAGGAATGGGTGGACGTGCCCTTCCCCGACTGATCGGCGAGGCCGTCGGGCCCCTCGTCGCCCGGACCCTGGAGGGTCTGCTGGCCTGGTGGTTCCCCTCGGTGTGCCTGCACTGTCGCCGTTGGGTCCGGCCGTACCGGCATCTCTGCGACGCCTGCCGCCATGCGGCCCCCAGGGTCGTTCCCCCGATTTGCGTCAAGTGCGGACGCCCCGTCGTAGCCCCCGGGATTTCAGCGGACTTCCGCGGACTCTGCACGCCGTGCCTCGAACGCCCCCTGGTCCTGGACGGTAGCCGCGCCTGGGGACGGATGGAGTCGCCCCTCCGGGAGTGGATTCACGCTTTCAAATACCGGGGCCTGGCCCGCGTGGCGGACCGTCTCGCCGAGTGGATGGCCGAGGACATGCGGCCCTGGCTTCAAGAGACGGGCGCCCAAGTCGTCACCTTCGTCCCCCTCCACCGGCGACGACGGCGGGAGCGGGGCTTCAATCAGGCCGAACGCCTGGCCCGGGCTTTGGCTCGAGGGTGGGGCCTCCCCTGCATGGACGTCCTCGTCCGCCGCCGCTATGAACGGCCCCAGGTCGGCCAGACGGCCGTCCAGCGGTGGGACAGCGTCCTGGGTGCCTTCGCCGTCCGACCCGGGAAAGACCCCCGGGCCTTCGAGCGGTGGCTGATCGTCGACGACGTGATGACGACGGGGGCGACTCTGCACGCCTGCGCCGGGACCCTCAAGCGGGCCGGGGCCCGCCACGTCTACGGCCTCACGATTGCCACGACCCCGGCCGTGGAAGTGGAATAACCGATCCGTTCGCCCCGTGAGAATGGTGTCGGAACAACCTTGCCCATCCCCCGGGAAGTACGATTTTTCAAGCATTCGGCAGATGGGCAGTCGGCAGATAGGCAGATGGGCAGATAGGCAGGTGGGCAGGTCGGCCGGTCGGCCGATGGGCCGGTCGGGCGACGGGCGTCTATCCCCGGCACACCGGCCGTCATGCCGGTGCCTTCCGTAGAGAACCCGCCGTCATGCGGGCATCATCCGCGTGAACCGCCCGTCACGGCCGGGTCATCCGGAGGCATCTTGAAAAATCGAGACCGCCGGGCCACCGTTTTCCCGGAGGGGAACCGCATTTCTCCCAACCGAACGGCCCTGATAAGGTAGTAGGTAGGAAGATAGGAAAATGGAGATCTATTCGCCCTTCGCCCTTCGCCACTCGCCACTCGCCACTCGCCCTTCGCCCTTCGCCCTTCGCCGTTCGCTACTCGCCCTTCGCCCTTCGCCACTCGCCATTCTCCTTTGGACGGTCTGGGTCGCCCTGACGACGGTCCACTGCCCATGGGTCCGTCGATTCCCTCAGGGGCCGGCGGTCCTCGGCTGGCAGGTTCAGGCCCGGTGGCGCTGGCAGGAGTCGGGCCGCCCGCCGGTTCGCTTACGGTGGGAAGCCTGCTGGAGCGGCCCCGTCGGCTCGGCTCTCTGGACGGACGACTTTGGCCAGAGCCGCCTCGCCCTGGTCATGGACCCTTCAGGCGTGGACCTGCTGGCCCCGGACCGGCGTCGGTGGTGGGCGTGGACGAACACGCCCGACGGCTGGCAGGCCGTCCTGGGCCTGCCGCTCACCGGCGAAGCCTTCTGGGACTGGCTTCAAGGCCGCTGGCCCGACGAGACTCAGCTCCGCGCCGGCGGGGCCGTCTGGGAGGACCGACCGGACCCCGAGGACCCGGGACGTCTGCACCGTATCGGCCAATGGGGCGAATGGCGCTTTGAACTGGAGGTCCGTACCCCGGATGACCGCATCCTCGGGGGCGCCTGGACCCATCCGGCCGGCCTCCGCTTTCGGTGGGTCTCCACGTATGCCGCCGGCGGGTCGTTCCCCGTAGCCATCACCGGGACGTGGGAAAACGGTAACCAGAAGGTCCAGATGGCCTGGCATCGACTCGAATGGCGGCGGGGTCCCTGTCGGGGCGTCCGGCGTCCTGAAGACGTCGCCCGGTGGATCCGGGTCGACGTCGAGTCCGTGGGGGCCCCGGCGGTCCCCCTGATCTTTACCGTGTGGGAAGAGTAAGGGCCGTCTAGGAATGAGGAATGAGGAATGGGGATCTATCGTTGATGCCGGATTGCTGAACTCCCAAACTGCCGAATTCCCGAATTGCCGGACTGCCGAATTTCCCACGGTCGTCCATCGCCACAGTCGGGGTCGCCATCCCTCGCCGACTCGGATCTGTCGGGTTCCGACCGGCAAGTCCACCGTGAGGCTTTGGGGTCCTTCCCACAGGATGCCGCCCGGGAAGGACACGCAGGGGCGGGCCTCGCCCGTCCGGCGGCCGTTTGCGTCGAGGCCCTGGACCGTGACCGGGTAGCACCGCCGCGGATAAGCCACGACGTAAGGGACGACGGGCTTCAGTTCGATGTACCACCGGGTCGAGTCTGGCGCGACGGGTCGGGCCGTGACTTGGACGTCCCGCAGTTCGAGGCGGTCCAGGACGACGCGGGGCCGAGTCAACGCTCCCGGGGCGACCATCGAGACGTCCTGGGCTTCTATCCGGTCCGTTCGGTACCCGGCCTCCATGAGGACCCGTCGGTTGTGGTCGCACAGCTCCGGCATATCGGCCCGCCGATAGTCATGGCAGTGGAGGATGAGCCGCCGGACGCCCAGGGCGGCCAGGACTTGCAGGGCATAGCCGTCCAGGCGGTAGTGCCGCGCCAGCTCGGCCGGAATCGGCGGTTCGAAGGCCGCCACGCCGTCCACCGTCCGGAATCCCCGGTCCACGGCTCGAACCATCGTGAAGTACGGGTTCCGCCACCGGATGAAATCCGGATGGCCCATCGGCAGTTCGGCGACGACCTCGCCGGGTCGGATGGTCGCATGGATGGACTCCTCGACCGGCGTGATATAGGCCCGGGGCGGGATCCGGGCGTCCGTCCAGACCAGGCCAAGCCAGAGCAGGGCCAGGCCGGCCGTGACCGCCCGACGGTTCCATCGGCGGAGGAGAGCTTCCAGGAAGACAGCCGCGTTCCACGCCATCGGGACCGTGGCCGCGTAGTACCACCGCTGGGGGACCCGGAAGGCCCGGAGGGCCGGGATGGCTTCCACGACGGCATACAGGGGGTTCCGTCCCAAGGGGTGGCGGTAGTCCCAGAAGACGACGGGGCCGAGGGCGGCCAGCGCGCAAAAGGCGGCCACGACCGCCCCCCACCGGATCGCCGGCCGTCGCCAGCCCCAGACGAGGCTGACCAGGAACAGGACCATCAGCAGAAAGCCGGGGAAAGCCACACCGCCCTCTTCCCATACGCGGGCGTCGACGCGTCGGAACAGGGCCGGCCCGTGGGTATACCAGAAGGAGCCCGGCGGCGGGACGAGCAGGGTCACGAGATGGGCCGAAGCCGAGGGCCCCAGGTCCGGCTGATAGCCGACCCACGCCTGGATTCGTCGGTAGGGCGCGGAAACCCATAGCAGGTAGGCGCCCACCGTCAGGAGCCAGGCGACCGTCGCCAGCCGCCAGGCCCATCCTCGACGGTGGACGAGGGCGGCGGCGGCCAAAATCCCGATGACGACCGTCCCGAAGAAGGTCATGTGAACGCTGAAGAAGAACTGAACGGCCAGGGCCGACCATGCGATGATGGCGGCCCCCATCCGACGGGTCCGATACCACCGGATGAGTTCGGCGACGGCCAGCAGGGCCAGGGCGTCGTACACGACGTGGAGATGGGAATACCCCAAGAGCAGACGGGTGTAGTTGAACGTATGGAGCGAGGCGGCCAGGCCGGCGACCGGCCAGGCGACCGGGATTTGTCGGAATAGATACATACCGGCGGCGAACGTCGTGACGTGACCGATGAAGAGGGCCCACGTGTAGACGACCTCCATCGGCGCCCGGTGCAGGAAGCTCAGCAGGATGCCCGGGCCGATGAAGTTCTCCGTGAAGAAGGCGACGGACCGATACGGATGGAAGAAGGGCGGGTCCGCAAACCGGAAGCGGCCCTCGGTCAGCGTCCGGCCGTGCCACTTGAGGAGGGCCGCGATCAGCGTCGGGTCCCCGTCGGCCCGGAGCCAGGCCCGGCCGGGGACAAAGCCCTGAAGCGCCCAGTAGAGGAGGACCGCCCCGGCGGCGCCCGCCAGGACGCCGGCTCCCACGAACCACGGCCGTCCACACCCTGCGTGCCCCGCGTCTCGCATCCCGGACCCCGCATCCCTCTACGCCAGGGCGCTCTCCATGTAGCGGACCATGGCCTGGCGGAGTCGGGCGTCCCGGGTCAGGCCGTTCCACATGCGGCGGGCCGTGGCCCGGTCGACCCCCAGGTAGCGTTGGAGGCTCCGGCGACCGGCACCGAGCTCAATGAGAAGGGCGGCCGCCAACCAACGAGCCATCGGAAGACGCGTCTGGGCAAAGACGGTGCCCGTCTTGTCGTTGAACCGACGGCGGCAGGACCGGCACCGATAGGTGAAGACGACTCGGCGACGGGACGACGACCGATAGGCCCGGACCTGGGCGCTTCCACAGTGGGGACAACGCACCTGACCGTCGGGCCATCGAAAGCGTCGGAGCCATTCGAGGATGTCCGCATCCTCCAGACGGGCCTCGACGGCGCGGGTGACCAGGCTCATCAGGACCCGCCGCAGGGCCCGCGGCCGGGGGCCGGGGGTCGGCGGCGAGGGGGCCGCCGGTGGGGCCGGGCGTTCGGCGAGGGCCTGCTGGATTCGCCACTCCAGGACCTGGTCGATGGAGAAGTTCTCCAGCCGGAGGTAGAAGTCCGCCGCCTGGGCGATGGCCTCCAGGGGGACGAGACCGACGATTTCGGAGCCCACGACGGGCACGCCGAAGCGCTCGGCTTCGGCCCGGATGACCTCGAAGACCCGGTGGATAGGCGTCTGGCGGAAGTCCAGCAGGTTCATCGACACCTGGACCTGCTGGCGGGCTTCCAGCTTCATGCCCCGGGCCTGGACGTTCCGGAAGCCGCCGCTGGAGAAGCGGATGGCCCGAGCGATGCGGTCGGCGACGGCGAGGTCGGCCGTCCCTAAGTTCACGTTGTAGGCGATCAGGGGCGGCCGGGCACCGATGACCGTGATGCCCGCCGTCGGATGGACGCGGTCCGGCCCGAAGTCGGGCTTCCAGTTCGGGTCCTTGATCTTCTCGAACCAGCCCTCGAACTCGCCCTTTCGGATGTTGGGAAGCTCCCGCCGATCTTCCCGTGTAGCGGCGTGGGCGTACAAGAAGACGGGGATCTGGAATCGTTCGGCGACTTGGCGGCCCAACTCGCGGGCCAGGGCCACGCAGTCTTCCATCGTGGCCCCGGCGATGGGCACAAAGGGGCAGACGTCCACGGCGCCGGCCCGGGGGTGCTCGCCCCGGTGTTGGCGCATGTCGATGAGCTCGACGGCCTTCTCGTAGAGGGCCAGCATGGCCGACAGGAGAGCGGGGCCGTCGCCGATCAGCGTGAAGACGGTCCGGTTGTGGTCCGGGTCGGCGTGATAGTCCAGGAGCAGGACGCCGGGCTGGGCTTGCAGGAGGCGGATGAACGCGTCGAGGACCTCCGCCCGCCGGCCCTCGCTGACGTTCGGGACGCACTCGATGATCCGCATCATCGGAGGTCAGGGGGTCGAGGGTCAGGCAATGCGAGAGGGGGAGTGCGGCGTCTCGGATCAGACGGATCGGTCGGATCGGACGGATCAGACGGCTCCAGCCCCCTTCCGTTCCACGCGGTCGGGCATCCCTGACCCCAGCGACCCAGGCTACTTCGGCTTCTTCTGCTGTTCGAGGAGCTGTTTCAGCTTGTCGATCTCGACCCGGACCTGCTTGGCCTCCGGGGCATTGGGCTCCAGCTGGAGAAACTTCCGGTAGGCTTCCAAAGCCTTGTCGTACTGCTCGCTCCGGACATACGCCTGGCCGATATTCAGGTAGAAGGTCCCGTTGTCAGGCATCAGCTTGATGAGGGCCTCATACTCGGCGGCGGCGTCGGCCCACCGGTTCAGCCGTTCGAAGCACTGCGCGCGGGCCGCATGATAGGTCAAGAGGACATTGCCCGACGGCTGGAATTGCTGGTCTACGGCCCGCTGGAAATTCTGGAGGGCCGCTTCGCACTCGCCCAGGATGGCCTGCGTCAGGGCCAGGTTAAAGTAGGCCTGGGCGTAAGTCGGGTCCTGTTCGACGACCTTCTGGAAGTACGCCTTGGCCGTCTGGTAGTACTGGGCGGCCTGCTGGAGGTCGCCCCGAGCGCGAGCGCTTTGGGCCTGCTTAAAGGCTTCGTTGGCCTGCTTCCAGTCGTCGCCGCCTCGGATGACCTTGGCCTCTTCTTCGGTCGGAAGCGTGACCCGATACGTGAGGAGGGTATCCGGCTCCAGCTTTTGGGTCTCGATGAAGGTCTTGTAGCCCGGCTTCTCGACCTTCACCGTGTAGATACCCGGCGTGACGTTGTCGATGAAGAACTCCCCTTTTTCGTCTGTCTGGACCGTGACGGTCACGGTGTCTTCCAATTGGAACGTCAATTGGGCCCCCGGGATGGGCTGGCCCTGGAGGCCGACGACGGCCCCCTTGACGGCCGCTTTCCCCTGCTGGTGCTCCTCTTGTTTTTTCTCTGGCTTGGCTTTCTCCTGGGCCCGAGCCCCGAATCCGATGACCAGGCCGATCAGGATGAGTCCCACGACGTTCCGATGCCATGCCATAGGGTGCCTCCGCTGAGGAAATCGGCAGTGTGAGAATAGGACCGTGAGTGAAAACGACCCACCGGCCCATCTGCCGTATTATACCTTCTCCGAAATCGACTTGCCCTGCAAGAACAGCAGGAGGTAGTCCCGCCCGCCGGCCTTCGAATCAGTCCCCGACATGTTGAAACCGCCGAAGGGATGGACGTCGACCAACGCCCCCGTGCACTTGCGGTTGATGTACAGGTTCCCGCAGTGGAAGTACCGCTTGGCCTTCAGGATCTTCTCCCGATTCCGGGTGAAGACCGACCCCGTCAGGCCGTAGATCGTGTCGTTGGCGATCGCCAGGGCGTGGTCAAAGTCCCGGGCCTTCAAGACGGCCAGGACAGGCCCGAAGATTTCCTCCTGGGCGATGCGGGCCTTCGGGTCGACGTCGGCGAAGACCGTCGGCCGGATGAAGTAGCCGTTTCCCTCGGCCTTCCGGCCGCCGGCGACGAGACGGCCTTCTTTCTTACCGATCTCGATGTACTCCAAGATCTTTTTCTCGGCGGCCGCATTAATGACCGGCCCCATGAAGTAGTTGTCCCGGGCCGGGCCGACCTCGATGGCCTCGACCTGGGCGACGAGCCGCCGGAGAAATTCGTCGTAGATGGCCTCGTCCAGGATGAGGCGGGAGCAAGCCGAGCACTTCTGACCCTGAAAGCCGAAGGCCGACACGACGACGGCCCGGACGGCCTCGTCCAGGTCGGGGACCTCCCGGTCGACGATGATGGCGTCCTTGCCGCCCATCTCGGCGATGACCCGCTTGAGCCAAATCTGGCCCCGTTGGACCTTGGCGGCGAGCTCGTAAATCCGGCACCCGACCTCCATCGACCCCGTGAAGGCGATAAAGCGCGTCCGGGGATGGGTCACGAGGTAGTCGCCGATGGCCCCGCCGGCGCCCGTCACGAAGTTGATGACGCCCGGCGGGAGGCCCGCCTCCTGCATGAGCCGCACGTACTGATACCCGACGGCTGGCGAGTCGCTGGACGGCTTCAGGACGACCGTGTTCCCCGTGACGACGGCCGCCGTCGTCATCCCTCCAAGGATGGCCATCGGGAAGTTCCACGGCGGGATGACGGCCCCGGCCCCGAGGGGGATGTAGTGGTACTCGTTGACCTCGCCGGGGAAGGGCGTCAGTGGCTGGGGCGCCCCGTAGCGGAGCATCTCCCGGCCGTAGAATTCCAGATAGTCGATCGTCTCCGCCACGTCGGCGTCGGCCTCGGCCCAGTTCTTGCCGACCTCGAAGACCTGCCAGGCGATGAGCTCGAACTTCCGGTCCCGGGCGAGGCGGGCGGCCCGGAAGAGGACGGCCGCCCGCTCCTCCGGCGGGAGCCATCGCCAGGTCTCGAAGGCCGCCCAGGCGGCCTCGAGGGCCCTGTCCACGTGTTCGGGCTGGGCCTTCTGGAAGATGCCGACGACTTGGTCCTTCTGCGAGGGATTGTAAGAGTAAAGCTTCTCGTTCGTGTAAATCTCTTGGTCCCCGATGATCAAGGGGTACTCCCGGCCCAGTTGAGCCTCGACCTGCCGGAGGGCTTCCTCCATGCGGCGACGGTTTTCCGGATTCGAAAAGTCCGTGAACGGTTCGTTCCGGAAGGGCGGTACGTTCATGGCACGCCTCCCCTCTCCCAAGGTGCGAGATGCAGGATACAGGATGCGGGATGCGGGATGCAAGATGCAGGATGGGGATGCGAAATAACAGCCAAGCCCCGCTGGCCCGAGCGGGGCTTGGATGACAACGGCCCATCGGCCGAATGGCCGAACTGCCGAATCGCCCCAATTGCTGACCCCGAAGGCCCTGGACTACACTGGATCCCAAACGCCGGGGAGGGTGCCGATGAACGTCCTGATCACAGGCTCGACGGGTTTGATCGGTTCTGCCCTCGTGGCCTTCCTCAAGGCTCAGGGCCACCGGGTGACCCGCCTGGTCCGGCCCGATTCCAAGCTGAAGCCGATGTCCGACGAGCCGGTCGTCCGATGGGACCCCGAAGCTGGCATGATCGAGGCTTCCGGCCTGGAGGGCCACGACGCCGTCGTCCACCTGGCCGGCGAGTCGCTCCAGGGCCGCTGGACGGCGGCCAAAAAGGCCCGCATCCGGGACAGCCGCGTGCGGGGGACCCGCTTACTTTGTGAGACCCTGGCCCGGCTCGCTCGGCCGCCGCGGGTCCTCGTGGCCGCCTCGGCCGTCGGCTACTACGGGGACCGCCGGTACGAGACGCTCACCGAGGAGAGTCCGCCGGGCCGGGGCTTCCTGGCCGAGGTCGCCCAAGCCTGGGAGGCGGCCACGGAGCCGGCCGTCCAGGCCGGCATCCGGGTCGTGAACCTCCGGACAGGCATCGTCCTGAGCGCCGCTGGCGGGGCTCTCAAGCAGATGTTACTCCCCTTCCGCCTGGGTCTCGGCGGGGTCGTCGGCAACGGCACGCAGTACTGGAGCTGGATCGCCATCGACGACCACGTGCGGGTCATCCTCCACGTCATCGAGACGGAGACGCTCCAGGGACCTGTGAATGCCGTCTCGCCCCATCCCGTCACGAACTATGAGTTTACCAAGACCCTGGGCCGGGTCCTCCGGCGGCCGACGGTCCTACCGGTACCCTCCTTCGCCGTCCGTCTCGTCTTGGGCGAGGTCGCCGATGAGCTCCTCCTTTCGAGTCAGCGGGTCCTGCCGATGAAACTCCTGGACAGCGGCTTCACGTTCCAGTTTCCCGACCTGGAGAGCGCCCTTCGCCACGTCCTGGGGTCTTCGTGACGGCAGGGCTGAGCTCCACCTATTGGGCATCTTCGTCCGGGGGCGCCCCTCGAGCCATGCGGTCGCAGTATTCGATCAGGCGTTGACCGACTTGGAGGCCTCGCTGGCGAAGCATGTACCACCGGACGGCCGCCTCGATGAGGGCGGCCAGGTTCCGGCCCGGGACGACCGGCAGGCGGATCATGGGGACGGCCCCCAGGTCGTGAGGGAGGGTATAAAATTCGACTTCGGTCCCCAAGCGGTCGATGTCCCCCATCGCGGACGCCGGCACGAGCTGGACGACCAGGTCGATGGTCTTTTCCTCCAGGACGGCCAGGACGCCAAACAGAAACCGGACGTCCAGGATGCCCAGGCCCCGGATCTCGAGCAGGCCGTAGCTGGCCTGGGGGGCCCGACCCATGAGGGTTCCGTCCTGGAAGCAGGCGACCTCGATGGCGTCGTCGGCGACGAGGCGATGGCCTCGGCCGAGGAGGTCCAGGGCGCACTCGCTCTTGCCGATGCCGCTCTCGCCGATGATCAAGACCCCCAGGCCGAAGATCTCGACCAGGTTGCCGGGAATCCGGAACCACGGGACGACCAGGCGTTCGAGCCAGCGGAACCCGCCGGCCAGGATGGCCCGGGACGGGCTGGTGCTGGCGTAGACGGCGACCCCGTATTCGACGGCCCCTTCCAGGAAGGCGTCGGTCATCTCGGCGTCGGCCCCGACGATGACCAAGGGCGGGCGGCAGGACCACAGGAGGCGGAGCCACGTCTGCTGAGTCTCGGGGGGGTGCCGTCGCAGGAAGAGGAATTCTTCCCGCCCGAAGACCAGGACGTGACGCTCGACCTCATCGGTGGGCCGAAAGCCGGCCAACAAGAGGCCGGGTCGGTGCATGTAGCTTTCGATTTCGACGACCGTATCGGGGTCGACGTCTACGAGGGGCCGCAGGGGATAGGGGCACGCTTGGACGAGGGTTCGGACGGACACACGACCCAGATAAGGCTCCATCCTCATGCGGACCGGTCCCACCTTTGGATGTACTCGAGGACTTCCGACGGGGATGTCGCCGCCAAGACGGCCCGGACGTTCTGGGCGTCTCGTAGAAAGCGGGCCACGGCGGCCAGGACCTTCAGGTGGGTCGCCGGCTGGTCCTCGGGCGACACGATCGTAAAGAACAAGTGTGTCCGTTCGTCCGAGCCGGGTCGGAAGGGCACGCCGTCCTCCGAACGGTCGATGCAGACGACCGGGGCCGGCAGGCCGGCCATCTTGCAGTGGGGCAGGGCCGTCTGGTTGTCGAGGGCCGTCGACTCCATCCGTTCCCGGTCCAGGAGCCGCTGAAGAAGTTCCCGACGGTGGAGCGCCAGGCGGGGCTCGACGGCGATCAGGTGGTCCGCGATGGCCGCCAGGGCCGTCGAGACGTCGTCGGCGTGGAGACCAAAACGGACCGCTCCAGGTGTCAGCCACTCGCTCAAGGACACACGTGCCTCACGAACGGGAAGAGACCAGGGCGATAGCGTCGTCCTTGTCCCGATAGACCACCGTAAGGGCCTCATCGTTCTCCAGGTCCCGGAAGATGACGAAGGTCTCTTCGCGGTCCAACAGGCTTTGGACGGCTTCCTCCTGCGTCATTAAGGGGACGGCTGGCAGGGGTACCCGTCGGACGGGCGGCTCCAGCGTCTCGGCCGCCATCGTTTGCCGTTCGATGGCCTGGACGGCTTCGACCGTGGCCCGCCGCCGGCCGACGGTCCGTCGCTCTTTGAAGCGGCGGAGCTGTTGTTCGATCTTCGTCAGCGCCCGGGCGAGGGCCGTCCGTTCGTCGTACCCCTGGACCCGGGTCGACTGAATCGTGCCCCAATGGGTATGGACGATCAGGTCGGCCTCGACGGGGCCCTTTTCTTGATTGCGTCGGAGGACGACCTCGACTCGGACGCCGGGGTCGTATCGCTCCAGCTTCCGCAGACGTCTCTGGAGCCAGGTCGTCAGGGCGGTCGAGACGTCAACGCCCTTGGCTTGATACTCGACGTGCATCCGGATACCTCCACATATCGGGATGTCGGGTCGCCGTCGAGAGCGGTCAGGCGGTCTGCATGCGACGGCGCTGGCGAGCGCTGGGGATATTCATTTCCAAACGATACTTGGTGACGGCCCGCCGGGAGATCTGGATGCCCTCGAATCGCAGGAGGCGGGCCAGGGCCTCGTCGGTCAAGGGATTCTGGGGGCTTTCCGATTGGATGAGCTCCCGGATGCGGTGCTTGACCGTCGTCGCCGACACCTCCTGGGTGGCCGACTGGGTCGAGACCCGCCGCTGGAAGAAGAACCGGAGCTCGAAGGTCCCGCGGGGCGTCTGCATGTACTTGTGCTGGACGGCCCGGCTGACGGTCGACTCGTGGAGGTTCAAGGCCCGGGCGACGTCCCGGAGGCTCAGGGGCCGGAGGCCCGACAGGCCCTGCTCCAGGAAGGCCCGCTGGTGCTGGACGATGTGACGGGCGATACGGAGGAGCGTGCTCTCGCAGTAATTCAGGGTCCGGAGCAGACGGCGGGCCGCCAGGATGCGCTCCCGGATGTACTGCCGCTCCTCGGGGGATAGGTTCTGCCGGTCCCGCAAAAGCCGCAGGTAGCGCCGGGAAATCGTCACCCGCGGGACGACGGCTCGACTGAGTTCCACGATGTATTCGCCATCCTGCTCCCGGACGATCACGTCCGGATGGACGTACAAGAGCTGATGGACCGTGTAAGCCTGGGCCGGTCGGGGGTCCAGGTGGTAGATGACCTCCAGGGCCGCCCGGAGCGCCTCCCGGGACAGCCCCAGTCGCCGGGCGATGTCGTCCCACCGCTTCTGGACGAACTCGTCCCAGGCCTCTTGCAAAATCCGGTAAGCGTCCGTGTCGGTCTGGCCGAGGGCCTCCAGTTGGACCGTCAGGCACTCCCGGAGCGTGCGGGCGCCGACGCCGACGGGGTCCAACCGGAGCAGGTGTTGCCGGGCTCGATGGATAGCCTCGACGGAAACGCCGGCCAGGCCGGCCAGTTCCTCCTCGGTCTCCTCGATGTAGCCCGAGGGGTTGATGAATTCGGCCAGGAAATACATGACCGACCGGGTCGTCTCGTCTACGGGGGCCATGGCGATTTGCCACCGCAGGTGGTCCAGCAGGGTCCGGGGGCTCTCGATACGGCGCTCCCAAATCCAGTCCTCTTCCTCCGCGGGTTCCTTTTCCTCGATCGGGCTTGGAAGTTCGAAATGAGTCTCGTCCAGGAGCTGGGAGAGCCATTCGTCGTCGTCACCCGTCGAGGGCTCACTCTCGGAAGACGCCTGGGGCGTGGCGAGCTCGTCCAGGGAAGGGCCCTCTTCGTCGGACTGGACTTCCAGGGCGGGGTTCTGGAGGTACTCTTGAAGCAAGTACTGGCGGAGCTCGATCTGCGAGAGGGGCAGGAGCCGGACGGCCTGAATCAGCAGGGGACGCAGGTCCAATCGAACCGTCGGCACCAGCTTCTGTTGGAGCTCCATGCTCGGCCCCCTATGCTTCCCAACGGAAGTCCTCTCCTAAGAACGAGCGTCGGACCTCAGGATGGGCGGCGACCTCGTCGGGCCGGCCGTCGGCCAAGATCCGGCCCTCCGTTATAATATAAGTCCGGTCTGTGATCTTCAAGGTATCCCGCACGTTATGGTCCGTGATCAAGACCCCAATCCCCTGGGCCTTCAACTTTTGCAAGATCTGCTGAATCTCCCGGACGGCGATGGGGTCGATCCCCGTGAAGGGTTCGTCTAAGAGCAGGAACCGGGGCTCGAGGGCCAGGGCCCGGGCGATTTCGACCCGCCGACGCTCACCGCCCGAGAGGGTGTAGGCCCACGACCGCGCCAAGTGGGTGAGGCCCAGCTCGGTCAGGATCTGATCGACCCGCCGACGTCGCTCGGCCGGCGGGAGGCCCCGCATCTCCAAGACGGCCTCGATATTGTCCTGGACCCGCATCCGCCGGAAGATAGACGGCTCCTGGGGCAAATATACGATGCCCTGGCGGGCCCGTCGGTACATCGGCCACTCCGTGATGGCCTGCCCATCCAGGTAAACGGCACCCCGGTCGGCCGTCAGCAGGCCGACGACCATGTAAAACGACGTCGTCTTGCCGGCCCCGTTGGGTCCCAACAGGCCGACGATCTCGCCGCCATGAATGACGAAAGAAACGCCCTGGACGACCCACCGGGACCCGAACTGCTTCCAAAGGTCCTCGGCTCTCAGGGTCGAGCGATTTCCGTCCATGCCAGCTCCCCCCGGCGGGGCGAAGGCGTCCTCAGTTCGATGCGCTCCGTCTTCAGGTCCACCCGCATCGCCTGGGCCAGGGCCTGGCGGCCCCGGGCGTCCCGCAGGTCCACCGGTCCGTCCACGTACAGTCGTTCTTCAGACCATTCCATGCGGGCCCGGGTCGCCGTGCCCGAGACGTCCCGGTACCGGAACCGGAGGTCCCCCTCAAACTGCCACGTATGATCGCAGAAGTCGCCTCGCTGGGCCGCCACGACCAGGACGGACGGCCGGTCCCGCTCATGAAGTTCCAAATCGACATCCCCCTCGAGTCGGGTACAGGCCCCCCCGGCCTGTTCGGCCCGTCGAGACCGGAAGACGACCTCGTACGACCGGTCGCCCGCCTTCGACCACATCCGACCCCGCCGAACCGGCTCGGCCTGCCAGGTATCGGACCGACGCTCCCACCGGTCCGTCGTCAGTAGGAGGTCTGGATTCCGGATCTCGACGTCACCGAGCCATCGAATCGTCTGATCGGATAAAAGTTCAGCCCGCCGGGCCCGGATGTGCCAGTCCTTGGCCTGCCAAGCACCGGTCCCCCGCACGAGTTCCGTCTCGGTACCCTCCAGGACGAAGACCGTCCCGTCGTGGACCATCGACGGAGCCGTGACCCGCCAACCGTCAGTCCGCTCAAAGACCGGCGCCCGGGCCCGCCACCGTTGGCCGTCGTAAATGCCGTCCCGCGCCTGCAGATGGCCGTCGCTCATATGAATCGTCAGGGGACCCGGGACCTGGAGTCGGTCCAGGGCCTCCGAGGACGGCCATACGAGACGCTCCGCCTCCATGAACTGAAAGCGCCCGTAGAAGGGAGACGCCTGTAGGGGCTCGACCCGCAGGCGACCCCCGTCGGCCTCCATCACCAGGCCCGGGCCAGGCGTCTCGGACAGCCAGAGCCGTCGGCCGAAGACCCACCATCGGTCGTCCAGGTCGAACTGACCGTTTGTCAAGTGCCATCGGCGTTCGGCATCCCGAAGTCGTCCCGTCAGGTCGTCGGCCGTCCACTTCACGAGATGGTCGCCCCGCTGGAACGTGCCGTCGCAGGCTTCCCAACCGGACCAGACCTGGGTCCCGTCGGCCTCGACCGTACGTCGAAATCGGCCGCATCCCAGGTTCAAGGCCGGTCCGTCAAGGCTGACGATCCGCACGGGCTGGACGAACTCCATCGCTTCCTGGGCCAAGTCCCACCGGGCGGCTTCCGTCTCGAGGTGGTAGCGGCCCGTCTCGTCACCGGTCGTCATCCGGACCTGGCCCTCCATCGTCACGGCGGCCGCCGTCAACTCGTACCGAGCCCGCTGAGCCTCCCCCGCCCAGTGACGGGCCGGCCAAGTCCATCGGACGGGCGTCTCCGTAACGGCCACGCCCTCTTCGACCCGGTAGGTCAGGCGGTCGGTCTCGACCCGCAGGTCCCGCCAGTGGATGCGGACCTGACCGTTCAAGACGACCCGATTCTCCATCGGGTACCACCAGCCGGCCTGGGCCGTGATGTGGGTCACGGCGTCGTCGGACGGGAGTTCGATGCGGACGTCCTGGCCCTCGACGACGCTCTCGGCATGAAGGCGGTACCACCGGGCCTGAAAGCGGAAGACGGGCCGGCCATCCCGAAGGCGTACGTCTTGAAAATTTTCAAAGACGTCTGTCTCCGGCGCCGTCGGGGGCAGTTGACTCCGTTCTATTCGCCGCTGGTGCCACCAATAGGCCGCCCCCAGGACGCCCAGGATGAGGACGGCACCGATCGCCAGAAACCACCGGAGCCAGCGCATCGGAGACTCCACTGCCGGCAGTCAGGCAGATGGGCAGGTCGGCAGGTCGGCGGATGGGGCCAGAGATCGAGAGAAAGCCGTCGTCCAGGCCTCCGGCCCTCCATATCCCGTATCTCGCATCCCGCACCTGTATCCTTGAAAAATCGTGCTTCCGGGACGGCGGGAAAGGCCAATCTAACACCGCCTTCACGAACTGAACGGATCTGATAGGGGAGGTGGGGCCTATTCGCCGTTCGCCATTCGCCCTTCATGGCGAATGATGGGAGAGGCCGACCGGACGCCACTCCTACCGACTGAACCGCCCTGTTGAGACGGGGAGGGGCGGGATGCTTATTCGCCCCCCGGGTCGGCCGGATGCATGAAGGGTGCAGACACCGGCAGGCAGGACGGCCTTTCCTACCCCTGCCGGAAAGGGCGAACGGCGAATGGCGGGGAACAAACGGCGAATAGCAAAGGATGAAGGGTGCCCGACCTCCCCATCTCCCGACCTGCCCATCTGCCGACTGCCGACCTGCCCACTTGCCGATTTAAAGGGACTCGAGCTCCGCCGCCAGTTGCTGACACAACCGCTGAAGGCGATAGCGGGCCTGGCCCAGCAGGCCGTCGGGCCGGAGGCACATGAGGACGTAATAGGAAGGCGTCACGAATCGGGCCAGCAGGTAGTACCGGCCCGTCGTGTGGATGTGCTCGAACAGATGGGTGTCGGCCGCCATCCGTTGAAAGACCCGGTGGAGGGCCTGAATGACGCTCGTGTACTCGGCCGCGAAGGACTCCATCTCGTCGGACGTGCGGGGGTCCCGGACAGCCCGAGCGACGGCCAAGCCGTCCATCCCCATCAACCACACGCTTTCACAGGCCGGCAAGTCGGCCAGGACTTGGTCCAGGTGAGCTTGCAAATTCATTCGCCGTCCCTGTCTCCCAGATGCATCGCCCCTCATTATAGCCGACCCGCTCGACTTAAAACAGCCGCACTGCCTCACGGCCCGATTGCCGCATCTTGCTGGAGCCGCCGGACGATAGGTTCGTTCGGGGGCAGAATCGGGAGGTCGGCCATCTCGGCGGGTCGGACCCACCGATAGGGCCAAGGCCCCGTCGGGACCTGGTCGGGCGGCTCCAGACGGGTCCAGAAGAAAAAGACCAACCAGTGATGGCCTTCGTAGACGTAGCTGACGTAGTCGAAGAGGTCGCCGACCCCGACGGTTAAGCCCAGTTCTTCCCGGATTTCCCGCGCCAGAGCCGCCCGCAGGTCTTCGCCTGCCTCAATTTTCCCACCCGGGAATTCCCAATAGCCGGCCCACCGCTGGCCGGGTTGGCGCTGGATGAGAAGAAAGCGCCCGTCCCGTTGGATGAGGGCGGCGACTACGACGACCGACCTGATGGATAAAGTCATTCGGCCATTCGGCAGTTCGGGCATTCGGCAGGTGGGCTCATGGTTCGGCCACCGCCTGCAGGCAGTCCCAGATCTGGGGGACGGCCGTGGCGTGCTCGGGTTTCATCAGGACGCTTCGAAGGACCGTCACTTCCGGCTGGTCCACGACCAGGTCGGGAAACCGCCGCTTCAGCCAAGCGGCGTCCAAGCGGAGCTTACTCAAGTATACGGGCGCCGTGTCGTGCCGCATGGCTGTCTCGAAGATGCGCTCGGTCGCCGCGCTGATGCGAGAGGCCCGGAATTCGTCGGCCACGAAGAAGGTCACGATATCCAACTCAGGCTCCACGACGGGGCGGAACGCGTCGGACGCTTGAAACCGGCGGTAGGCCTCCAGGGCGGCCATCCGAGTACGGGCGAGGATGGAACCCAGGCCATCGTATGGCCTGAGTGGAAAACACTGCAAGGTCGCCCAAAGGGCGGCGGCCGCCGCCCCCGGCCGGGAGCACTCGAGGCTGATCTCGCCGAGATGAAGTTCGGGCGACGTGAAATACGTGTACGGCGAATCGTGTTTGTAGAAGCGACCGACGGTCGGGTCCCGGAACAGGACACAACCGCAGCCGTAAGGCTGGAGGCCATGCTTGTGGGGGTCGATGACGACGCTGTCGCAAAGGGGTAGGGCTTGGAAGGGCGCCGGCTCGACTTCGGGCGGCGTACGCTGGGCCAATAGGCTGAAGAACCCGCCGTAGGCGGCGTCCGCGTGGATACGGAAGCCGTACCGAGTCTGGAGGGCCAGGATCTCGTGCACCGGGTCGATGGCGCCAAGGCCCGTCGTCCCGACGGTCGCCACGACCGTCCCGATGGGATGGCGCCGCAGGAGGGCCTCCAGGTGATTCAGGTCCATCCGACCCCGTTCGTCGACGTCGACGACGACGTAGGGCACCCGCAAGAGCTCGCAGGCCCGCCGGTGGGTGTAATGGGCCTGCTCGCTAAAGGCGATCCACCGGTCGGGGTGCGTCTCTCGAGCGACCCAGAGGGCCTCCAGGTTGGCGATGGTCCCCCCGCCCGTGAGATGCCCCAGATGGGTCGTCCAGCCCAGTAGGGCGGCCAGTTCGGCGACGGCCTCCTTCTCGAGGTAGGACGTCGCCGGTCCGCCGTCCAAGGCGTGGTTATTGGGATTCATATGAAGCGCCGTGAAGTAGGCCAGGATGGCCACGGGATGGGGCGGCTTCAGCATTTGACCGGCGTACAGAGGATGGAAGAAGGGGTAGGTGTCCGAAAGTCGCTGAAACAGGGCGTCCAAGGCCGCCGCAAGGCGCTCGACGGGCACGTCGACCGTGGGGTCCGGCTCGAAGGCAGGCCACCGCCGGCGCCACCCCTCGATGAAGTCCAGGCACCGATCCAGGAGTTCCCGCCATACCTCCCGCTTCATCGCCTACGACTCCTGAGTCTCTCGAAGGGCGCATGATGGGGCAAAGAGCAAAGCAAAGGGCAGGAAGATAGACGCCAGTCTGCCGCCTCCCTACCTGCCCATCTGCCTATCTGCCGACCTGCCTAAGGTGAATAGCGAATAGGGAGAATAGATCCCCATTTCCCTATCTTCCTACCTGCCCATCTGCCTATCTGCCGACCTGCCTATTTGCCCATCTGCCTATCTGCCCATGTCACTTCATCATCACGGCCGCCGTGCGGATGTCCGGCCCGCCGGGCAGGACCTTCAGCCAATCCATCGGATTTTGGGCCTGCACGTGGAAGCGGACCTCAAAATACAGAGACGGCCCTCGGAGCGAGGCCGTGCTTCCCGAAAGGGCGATGACCTGACCCTTCTGCACGATATCACCGACTCGGACTTTCAGGACGCTGTTGTGAGCGTATAGGGTATAAACGTCGTACCCGTGGTCCAAAATGACCAGCTTGCCGTAAGCCGTGAACCAACCGGCGTACCGGACCAAGCCGCCAAACACGGCTCGGACGGGCGTCCCCTCGGGGACGGCGATCTCGATACCCCGGCTGAGGATGTAGGTCCCCGTCTCCGGGAGCCGGACCCGACCGAAGGGACGCGTGACAGGCCCGATGACAGGCCAGTCCAGGAGGCCCTGGAACTTCCGAATGTCCAGGAGGGGCCGGTAATCGGAGTCCTGTACGTAGTCGTCTAAACGTCGGGAGGCCAGGCTGAGTTCCGTCAGGGCCCGAGCGTACATGTGGCCCCGTTTTTGGAGCTCCTCCAAGTAGAGTTCCCGACGCCGGCGGACCTCGGCCAATTGCTGATGCTTCTGCCGGACTGCCTCCAAGGCCCGCTGGTACGCCGCCTGCGACTGCTGAAGGTCCTGAATCTCCCGGGCCAGGGCCTGGACCGTCTGGAGATAGCGCTCGACGTAAACCCGGTCCAGCCGGGCCATCGCACCCGCATAAGCCGAGGCCTGCAGGACCCGCCGGGCGTCCGGGACGCTCAGCAGGAGCTTCAAGGGGTACGCCGACCCCATCCGATACATGGCGACGATGCGCCGTTCCAGGTGACGCTCGTACTCAGCCCGCTCCCGCTGGAGTTCGTCGACCCGCCCTTGGAGGGCCTGAAGCCGGGCTTGCGTCTCTTGGAGGTTGAGTTCCATCAGGGCGATCTGTTTGGTCAGCAGGCGTTCCTCGACCCGGAGGCGCTCCAGGTCGTTCATGACGGCCGACTGGAGTCGGTGAATTTCTTCGTATTCCTTCGTCAGGGCCTCGATCTCGGCCGTCAGGCTCTGCCGGATATCGCTCGGTGTCTGCGCCCGCCCCAGGGCCAGCAGACCCAATAAAAGTCCGGACATCCATCGCCCGGCCCCGTTTATCCGGCACGGACCCATCGGGACAACCCCTTCCGGCGACTTCGACGGCATAGTTTATCAGAGCCGTTCGGACCGTGGAAACCCGTATGGATTCAGCCTTTCCGACCCTTCGGGACGGACGGTTTTTTGAAGGGACGGAGTGACGAAGAACGAAAGGGCCGAGAACCAGTCTCATACATCTGACGGGACCGGGATCGGACCCTCGATATCCGACCCCCGACCATGGACCATAGACCCCCTGAACCCAAACAGGTCTAAGGTCTAAGGTCTATGGTCGGATTTATGCGAGCGCTTCGAAGTAACGAAGGGACAAGCCACGGTCTTGGGCCGACGGGCCGGTCGGGATCATCCTTCCATCGTCGCTCCGTCACTCCATGTTACGACGTCCGCGTGAGGGACCTTCACCCCAGACCCGCCTCCCGCAGAGAGAAGGGCTCTGCGCGCTTCACTCGAATGGGGTGTCCACAGGGAAGGAGGATTTCCGTGGTGGGGCGTGCAGGAGTTGAACCTGCAACCCCCGGATTAAGAGTCCGGTGCTCTGCCAGATTGAGCTAACGCCCCATCTACGAATGCCGGCTCATGGCGGATAGGCAGATAAGCAGGTCGGCCGATAGAGCTCTGAATAGGCCAAAGGCGGCCCCAGCGCCTTTTGGACTGTCTGCCGAATGGCCGGACTCCCGAATTGCTCTTGGCTTGAAAAATCGTCCGCCCCGAAGGGTCGGAAAGGCTGAATCCATCCGGCTTTTCACGAACCAAACGGCGCTGACATAAAAGAATGGCGCGCCTGGAGGGATTCGAACCCCCGACCTCTGGCTCCGGAGGCCAACGCTCTATCCAACTGAGCTACAGGCGCGCTCACCCACGACTCCTCTTTGATTTAATCCTAATCCTCTCGACGACGGGCGTCAACCTCCGCCAGGGGCAGACCACAGACCATAGACCATGGACCGTGGACCGTGGACCATAGACTCAACCGAGCCGTTCGGTTCGTGAGGATGGCGTCGGAACAACCTTTCCCATCCCCCGGGAAGCACGATGTTTCAAGCATTCGGCCGATGGGCAGTCGGCAGGTCGGCAGGTTGGCAGATGGGCCGATGGGCAGGTCGGCCGGTCGGGCGACGGGCGTCGATCCCCGGTCCACCGGCCGTCACGCCGGTGGCTTCCGTAGAGAGCCCGCCGTCCTGCGGGCGTCCTCCTCATGCACCGTCCGGGCCTTCGGGGGAGTAGGGGCTCGATGAAAGCCCACTGCTTATCACTCAGCTCCCGGAACGCCATGTTTCACCCCCCGTCCCAGCCAAGGAATTCCGGGGTCATCCTAACACATGGAGTTTTGAGATGAGTTGGCTCTGTTGACCTCCTCTTCAAGCTTCTGGAAAGGCCCGGAGGCCATATGGGATGGACGCCGCCGTCACCGGCGGTACCGGGACCGAGGGACGCCGGGATGACGCCCGGCGTTCGGATGGGATGGACGCCGCGGGGGGCTTTGAGACGATGGCGCAGGGATGGCAACAGAGCCAGACGAGTTCAAAGCACAAGGACCTTCTGGTCGAGCTGAGGGACCGCTATACCATCGTCATCGTTACCCACAACGTCCAGCAGGCCGCCCGAATTTCCGACCACACCGCCTTCTTCTTAACAGAACCGTTCGGATCGGGAAAATCCCCATGAATTCAGCTTTTCCGATACTCTGAGAAGGACGATTTTTCAAGCATTCGGCCGATGGGCCGGTCGGCCGTCGGCCGATAGGGCCGCGGGACGGGAAAAGCCGTCCCCGAGGCCCCAAGCCCCTCGGGTTCCCGCATCCCGCATCTCGCATCCCGTATCCTTGAAACATCGTGCTTCCCGGGCGGTGGGAAAGGTCGATTTGACGCCATTCTCACGGACCGAACCGCTCTGATAACAGAGCCGTTCGGTTGGGAGAAATGCGGTTCCCATCCGGGAAAACGGTGACCCGGCGATCTCGATGTTTCAAGCTTCCTCCGGATGACCCGGCCAGGACGGGCGGTTCATGAAGATGACGCCCGCAGGACGGCGGGCTCTCTCCGGAAGCCCTCGGCATGACGGCCGGTGTTCCGGGGATCGACGCCCGTCGCCCGACCGGCCGACTGCCCATCGGCCGACCTGCCCATCCCTGCTCTTAACCCAGCCTTAACCTGGCGTTAACGGGCTGTTAATGGGGGTGGCCTACGATCGGGTCCAGGCAGGCCAGAGGCCTGCGATCCTGATGTGGAGGTCGATATGCGAGGTCGAACGATGATGACATTCCTGGGACTGGGATGGCTGGCCGTCGGGCTGATTGTTCCCGTTCGGGGTCAGGCCCCGAAGCTGTCGGGGACCATCCTGATCGACGGCTCCAGCACGGTGTTTCCCATCACGGAGGCGATGGCCGAGGAGTTCCAGAAGAGGCATCCCGGCGTCAAGGTGACCGTCGGCATCTCGGGCACGGGCGGCGGTTTCAAAAAGTTCTGCCGGGGCGAGACGGATATCAGCGACGCCTCCCGGCCCATCAAGCCGTCCGAGGTCGAGCTCTGTCGGCAGAACGGCATCGACTATATCGAACTTCCCGTGGCCTTTGACGGCCTGGCCGTCGTCGTCAACCCCAAGAACACGTGGGCGGCCTGCATGACCGTCCGGGAACTCAAGAAGATCTGGGAGCCGGAGGCCCAGGGTCGGGTCACCCGGTGGAGTCAAGTGCGGCCGGGCTGGCCGGACGAGGAGCTCCATCTGTACGGGCCGGGTACGGACTCCGGGACCTATGACTACTTCACCGAGGCCATCGTCGGCAAGGAGCACAGTAGCCGGGGCGACTACATGGCCAGTGAAGACGACAACGTGCTCGTGCAAGGCGTGGCGTCGGACCGCTTGGCCCTGGGGTTCTTCGGGGTCGCTTACTACGAGCAGAACCGAGACAAACTCAAGCTGGTCGCCATCGACGATGAAAACCCCGACAACGGTAAGGGTTGCATCCAGCCGACCTTTGAGACCGTGATGAACGGGACTTATCAGCCCCTGTCCCGGCCTATTTTCATCTACGTGAGCAAGAAGTCCGTCGAGCGGCCGGAGGTCCGGGCCTTTGTCGAGTTTTACCTGACGCCGTCGAACGCCCGATCGCTGGTCCGGGAAGTCGGCTATATCCCGTTGACCGATGAGGTTTACCGCTTGGCGTTACAACGGTTCCAGCGACGCGTATACGGGTCGGTCTTCGGCGGTCACGGTTCGCAGGTCGGCGTGTCCTTGAAGGACCTCCTGCTCCGGGAGTCCGCGGAGAAGAATCCGTAGCCACCTGGTTTAAGACCTCCTCCCCCCTTGCGCGTCGGAGAAGTAGCCAGCGACCCTCCATGCGTGGATGCGCCCCGGGCCGCCCCTGGGTCCGGGCGCACCACTTTCTCCACGGAAGGGCCCCGTAGCTGGGGTGGCTCGACGGCCGGTGCGGCTTTTGGGGGTCGATGATGCATGTACGGGTCGAGGGCATCCCCCGGCGGGTGGCCGTGCGGCGCCGCCGGTGGGGTGAGAAGCTGGTAGAAGTCGTCTTGGCCGGTTGCGCCTCCGTGGCGGTCCTGACGACGGTGGGGATCGTCGCCGTCTTGATCTTTGAGACCGTCGCTTTCTTTCGGGTCGTACCGATTCGAGAATTCCTGACGGACACCCAGTGGACGCCCCTGTTTGCGGAGAAGCACTTTGGGGTCCTCCCCCTGGTGGTCGGGACCTTGCTGACGACGGGGATTGCTTTGGGCATGGCCCTACCGGTAGGTCTCTTGGCGGCTATCTATCTGAGTGAGTACTGCCCCGAGGGGACCCGGCGGGTCTTGAAGCCGGCCCTGGAGGTCTTGGCCGGGATCCCCACGGTCGTGTACGGGTATTTCGCCCTGTCGTTGGTCACGCCCCTCTTGCGGAAGCTGATACCCTCCATCGCCGGCTTGAACGCCCTTTCTGCTGGGCTCGTCCTGGGGGTCATGGTCATCCCGACGGTCGCCTCGCTCAGCGAGGACGCCCTCTACGTCGTACCCCGCTCTCTCCGGGAGGCGGCTTACGCCCTGGGGGCCAGCCGTCGTCAGGTCGTCCTGGGGGTCGTCGTCCCGGCGGCCCGGTCGGGGATCCTGAGCGCTCTCCTATTGGGCATCTCCCGGGCCGTCGGGGAGACGATGATCGTCGCCATCGCCGCCGGGATGAATCCCCGGCTGACGCTGAATCCCCTCGTCCCTATCGAGACGATGACGGCCTACATCGTGCAGGTCAGCCTGGGAGACACACCGACGGGTTCCATCGAGTTTCGGACGATCTTCGCCGTCGGTTTCGTCCTCTTCCTGATGACGCTGGTCTTTAACGTCTTCAGTCATGCGTACGCCCGGCGATTCCGGGAGACCTTCCGGTGAGGGGATCGTCTGACGGGTCGGCGGGATGTGGGAAAGAATGTCCCGACGCTATCTTCACGGACCTAACGGCTGTGTGCGGAGATGAAGCCGATGCGGCGGTCCAAGCGGGAACGTATCCTGGACCGAGCGCTCCATTGGGTCGGGCTGGGGGCGACCCTGTCGGGGCTTCTCGTCCTGGCCGTCCTCCTCATCGACGTGGGCCTCGATGGTTTGCCCCGGCTGAGCTGGGAGTTTCTGACTTCCTACCCGTCCCGGCGGCCCGAGCAAGCCGGCATCCTGTCGGCCCTGGTCGGCTCCCTGTGGCTTCTGGTCCTGACGGCCCTGGTGGCGTTTCCCCTGGGCGTCGGAGCGGCTATCTACCTGGAGGAATATGCGGGCCGGACGTGGTGGTCCCGGTGGGTCGAGGTCAACGTCGCCAACCTGGCGGCCGTCCCCTCCATCATCTATGGACTATTGGGCCTGGAGATTTTTGTCCGGGCCCTCTTCCCGGTCACGAACGGCCGGAGCGTCCTATCGGGGGCCCTGACGATGAGCCTGCTGGTCCTGCCCATCGTCGTCCTGGCGGCCCGGGAGGCGATTCACTCGGTGCCGGCCTCCATCCGAGAAGCGGCGTATGCTCTCGGCGGGACCCGTTGGCAGGTCATTCGGGACCACGTCCTGCCCCTGGCCCTGCCGGGCATCCTGACGGGGACGATCCTGGCCCTCTCCCGGGCCATCGGGGAGACGGCCCCCCTGATTACGATCGGGGCCCTGACCTATATCGCTTTCCTGCCGCCCCTGTCCCCGGAAGGCCTGCGGACGCCCTTCACGGTCCTGCCGATTCAAATCTTCAACTGGATTTCCCGACCCCAGAAGGGGTTTCACGTGAATGCGGCGGCCGGCATCCTCGTCCTCTTAGCCGTCTTGCTCCTGATGAACGCGACGGCGATCTATCTCCGACACCGATTTCAGCGGAGGCTGGAGATATGAACGGCCTGGAGACCAAGGACATCCCCGTCGGCGAGCCGTATGTGGTGGAGCCGTCGGAGCCCGTCGCCGTCGAGGTCCGGGAGCTATCGGCGTGGTACCGGTCCTTCCAGGCCCTGGCCGATATCTCCTTTGGCATTCCTCGACGGCGGATCACGGCCATCATCGGCCCGTCGGGATGCGGCAAGAGCACCTTCATCCGGTGCCTGAACCGGATGAACGACCTCATCCCGGGGTTCCGCATGACCGGCGACATCCGTCTGGAGGACCGGAGCCTCTACGACTTAGACCCTATCGAGGTCCGCCGACGCGTCGGGATGGTCTTTCAGAAGCCCAACCCCTTCCCCAAGTCGATCTGGGAAAACATTGCCTGGGGTTTGCGCATCAACGGCCGGCGCCGCGACTTGGCCGAAAGCGTCGAGCAGGCCCTCCGTCAAGCGGCCCTGTGGGATGAAGTCCGGGACAAACTCCATGCACCGGCGACGACCCTCTCGGGCGGTCAGCAACAGCGGCTCTGCATCGCTCGGGTCCTGGCCGTCGAGCCGGAGGTCCTCCTGTTGGACGAACCGACGTCTTCCCTGGACCCCATCGCTACGACCCGCATCGAGGACCTTTTGGTCGAGTTGAAGGACCGCTATACCATCGTCATCGTTACCCACAACATCCAGCAGGCCGCTCGAATTTCCGACTATGCCGCCTTCTTCTATCTGGGACGCCTCGTGGAATTCCAGAAGACGCAAGACCTCTTTACCCGGCCCCGCTGTTCGACGACGGAGGCTTACATCACGGGTCGGTTCGGTTAAAAGGTAGAGGCAGATGGGCAGTCGGCGGATGGGCAGATGGGTAGTCGGCAGATAGGCAGAAGGCAGGTAGGCAGATGGGCAGATGGGCAGGGAGGGAGAGTTGGAAAAATCGGGGTGCCGGGGGTCGAGCGTCCGGTGATTCGGGGAAGACCCGACACCCGATGAGGAGGTAATTCATGAGCGTAACTGTTTTTCAAGGACGCCTTCGGGAGCTTCGGGAGCGGCTCCTGTACATGGCCCGCTTGGTCCGGGAGATGGTCGAGGCCAGCGTCGAGGGCCTGCGCCGGCAGGACCCCCGGCGGCTGGACTGGGTCCTCCAGACGGAAGAGACGGTCAATCGGCTGGAGATCGAGATCGACGAGCGGTGCGCCACGGTCCTGGCCCTGCACCAGCCCGAGGCCCGGGACCTGCGGACGATCCTGATGGTCTTAAAGATCAACAACGACCTGGAGCGGATCGGCGACCACGCCGTCAACATCGTCGGCCACGCCCGGGCCCTGCTGAGCCAGCCGCCCGTCAAGCCCCTGGTCGACATCCCCCGGATGCAGGAGCTGGCCTGCCAGATGCTGGACCTGGCCCTGGACGCCTTCATCTACGGCAAGGAGGACCAGGCCCGCCGGGTCTGCCGGATGGATGACCTGGTCGACCACCTCCGGGACCAGGTCATCCGGGAGCTGTTGACCTACATGATGCAGAACCCGGCCGTCATCGACCAGGCCCTGCGGCTGATCCTGATCAGTCGGGACCTCGAGCGGGTCGCCGACCTCTCGACGAACATCGCCGAAGACGTCGTCTACATGGTGACGGGTACAGTCGTCAAGCATCAGGGAGGGGACGGGCCCTTGTCTCATGCGGGTTAGCCGGTGGGGAGGTAAGCAGAGGGGCAGAGGCAGAACTGATGATTGGATGCTCGACTTCCATCAGCCTATCTGCCGACCTGCCCATCTGCCTACCTGCCTGAGACAATTGCTGACCGGAGGTTCACGATGAGCGTGCGCAAGGTATTGGCCATTGCCCTCGGGCTGGGGGTCCTGGGGCCCCTGACCGCCGGGGCCGCCGAGGTCAAGGTCGGCGGCCGCATCCAGAACGACTGGAGCTGGGTCGCCACGGGCCGGGACGTCGAGCCCGTGGTCGGCCCCCTGACGACGGGGACCCGCTTTCGTCGGGCCCGGGTGTTCGTCGAGGGGAGCCTGGACAAGTGGGTCGAGTTCAAGGCCGAGTATGACTTCGCCGGGGGCCAGGCCGGCTTCACGGACGTGTACGTCGGCCTCAAGGGGCTTCCCGTCCTGGGCCACCTGCGGGTCGGCCATTTCAAGGAGCCTTTCTCGCTGGAGGAGCTGACGAGTTCTCGATTCATCACGTTCAACGAGCGGGCCCTGCCGAACGTCTTTGCGCCGGCCCGGAACACGGGCTTTCTGGTCGGGAATGCCGTCTTGAAGAGCCGTCTGACGTGGGCGGCGGGCGTGTTTCGGGACACCGACGGCTTCGGCAACGGCGAGGGGGACGGCGAGTACAGCCTGACGGGTCGTCTGACGGGTCTGCCGTGGTATAGCGAAGAAGGCCGTCGTCTGGTCCACGTGGGGGTCGCCTTCAGTCAGCGGAAACCCCACGGCGGCACGATTCGGTTCCGGCTCCGGCCGGAGGTCTCCATCGCCCCCAACTTGGCCGACACGAAGGACATCTCGGT
Organism: bacterium HR11; assembly: GCA_002898535.1. NCBI lineage: Bacteria > bacterium HR11. The sequence goes on along the minus strand of BEHN01000002.1, from coordinate 9,372 downwards.
CGACGGGACCCGTCTGCTGGGGGCCGAGGGGGCCGTCGTCTTCGGGCCGTTTTCCATCCAGGGCGAGTACATCACGACGACCCTGGACCGGGTCACGGGTCCGGACGTGACGTTTTCGGGCTACTATGTGTATGCGAGTGTATTTCTGACGGGGGAGCACCGGGCCTACAAGACGTCGGCCGGGGTCTTCGACCGGGTCAAGCCTCGCAAGAGCCTGGCCGACGGGGGACCGGGCGCCGTCGAGGTCGCCGTGCGGTACTCCCGGCTGGACCTGGACGACCGGGATGTCCGGGGCGGGCGGCTGGGGGACCTGACGGTCGGTCTGAACTGGTACCTGAACGGGCACACGGCCGTGAAGGTCAACTACGTCCGGGCCGACCGCCGGGACGTGGGGACGGCCCAATTCCTGCTGACCCGCTTCCAGGTGGACTTCTGATTCGGTGATAGGAGCCGGGAGGCCTCCCGGCTCCGTCCTCGCCCCTACGCTTTCTGCCGCCTGCCGGCCGTTCGGCCTCCGTCCAGACGCCCGCATGACTGCAGGCGCTCGGGGTTTTGGACACCGCCATGACCGGCGGTGTCCGGATGGCGGACGCCGGTATCACGGCCGGCGTTCCGAAGTATCACCCATGTTGGCCGTTCTGCCGACGGGCCGGGGGTCGGAACAGACGTGACCGGGGTCCCAAGCCACGCCCTTCCGATAATCTCGCATCCCGTATCCCGTTCTCGCGTCCCGTAGATAGGCTGCAGAGCGGTGTCGGCGTCCTGGACTTTCAGTGCATCGGACCGTTCTGGTAAAATAACCCCGTGTACCCCTTGTCCGGTCGAATTGCGTCGGACCGGCCTTTCCATCGTAGGCCGGGTGGAGTGACTTTGCATCCCGAGCGGGATGGCATGACGAGAGGCGGAATCGAGGAACGTCGTCGCCCTGCCCCACCATCCTAACGTTACGTCTATGCATGACCGCCCCCAGAAGAGATTGCTTTGCGGAGGTCGACCCCATGAAGAAGGTCCTGAAAAAGCTGACGGAATCCCTGTTTCGTCGGATACCCCTCCCCGAGGTCGAGGCCCACTGCGACGCCCCCTGCGGCGTGTACGACCCGGCCTCGGCCCGCATCGCGGCGGAAGCCGTCCTCCAGCTCACCCAGAAGATCGTCGACCTCAAGCCGCCGGCCTCGAACGACGTGGCCGCCCAGCACGCCTACTTCAACACCCTGACGCGGTACATCACCATCAAGGAACAGCAGGCCGAGATTGCGAAGCGGGAGATCCTGATCCTGTGGACCGACTACTTCAAGGCGGAGCATCTCAAGGAATTCCCGAACCTGCACGAGCTCGTCTGGAAGGCCGCCAAGCTGTGCTCCACGGTCAAGCGGGAGGTCAGCGTCGAGCACGCCCGGGAGCTCCTGGACGTGATCCGGCAGATTCACGACATCTTCTGGAAGACGAAGGGCCGGGAAGTCCCATGGTACTTGGCCAGCTGAAGGCCGGGCGGGTCGGGTTTCGCTGGCGTTGGCGGATTTACCGGGTCCGGGGCGCCAGCATGTACCCGACCCTCGAGGACGGCGACTGGGTCTTCGTCGACGGCGGTGCCTATCGGCGGGCACCGCCGCGGCCGGGCGACGTCGTCGTGGTCCGGCATCCCTTCTATGAAGGCCGCTTCATCGTCAAGCGGGTGCGGGCCGTCCTCGAAACCGGGGACCTCTTCCTGGAAGGCGATGCGCCTTACGACTCGACGGATTCCCACGCCTTAGGTCCTGTCCCGGTGTCGCAGGTCGTCGGCCGGGTCGTCCGCCGGTGGTCCTTCCGGCGGTAGGCGCCAGCCAGCGGCCTCCAAGGGAGGGTCAGCAACGATGGTCGGACTGTTGACGGTATTCGGTCTGGGTCTGGCCCTGGGCTTCAAACACGCCTTCGACTCGGACCACGTGGCGGCGATCCTCTCGCTGGTCAGCGAGACCGGGAGCCTTCGGCGGGCGGCCCTCTACGGAGCCTTCTGGGGCGTCGGCCACACGCTGACCCTCTTCGTCGTCGGGACGGCCTTGCTCCTCCTGAAGTGGCAGGTCCCGGCGTCGATGGCCCGGGCCTTTGAATGGCTGGTCGGGGCCGTCCTGATCGGCCTGGGGATTCGGGTCCTGGTCCGGATGCGGCGGGAAAGGATTCACATCCACTGGCATTCCCACGGGGACGTCACCCACATTCATTTTCATTCCCACCGCCACTCGGCCGACCATGACCACGTGCATCGGCCCCTGCTGGTCGGCGTCATCCACGGACTGGCGGGGTCCGGGAGCCTGACCCTCCTGGTGATGACGACGCTTCCGTCGGTCCTGCAGGGCGTCGTCTTCATCCTCGTGTTCGGCCTCGGCTCCATCCTGGGGATGGTCCTGACGGGGGCGGCCGTCGGGGTCCCGTTTACGCTGACCCGGCGGTTGGAGCGACTTCATCGGGTCGTTCAGGCCCTGGCGGGCGGGCTGAGCATCGCCGTCGGGATCCTCATGATCGTGGAAATCATCGTGGAGATCAGCCTCTCACGGTCGGCAGGATGACAGGGCGAAGTGGCCCCTATTAGCGCATGGCGCATGGTTCATGGCCATGGCCCCGGGAGCCATGCGCCGGTCGGAGCCTTGACCGATGAGTCCTAAAGGACCCCGTCCCCGAGGTCTCACAGGACTGTGCCGTCGGGGACGACGGCGTTTTTCGGGATCACGATGATCCCGTCCCGGATGTAGTAGAAGTTCCCGTCGGCGTTTCGCAGGTCCTGGGTATTGACCAGACGGACGCCCCGGCCGATGCGGACGTTCTTGTCAATGATGGCCTGCCGGATGACGGCGTCCGGCCCGACCCCGACCGGCGGCTCACCCCGCCGCCGGGCTGCCTCGGCCTCGGCGGGGGACTCGTAGAAGTCGGCGCCCATCATGAGGACGGCCTCCAGCTCTGTGTTCGCCCGGATGACGCTCCGGATCCCGATGACCGAACGCCGGATCCGGGCCCCTTCGATGACACAACCCTCGGCGATCAAGCTGTCGGCGACCTCGCTCCGGAGGACCCGGGAGGGGGGTAAATGGCGGTGGCGGGTGTAAATCGGCCGCTCGGGGTCAAAGAAACTGAAGGGCGGGTCCGGACCCGTCAGGGCGATGTTGGCCTCGTAGAAGGCCCGAATGTTCCCGATATCGACCCAGTACCCCGAGAATAGGTATCCGAACACCCGGTAGTGGGCGACGGCGTACGGGATGATCTCCTTCCCGAAGTCGATGAAGGGCGTCCCCGTTAAGAGTTCGAACAGTACAGGGCGGTTGAAGATGTAGATCCCCATCGAGGCCAGGTACCAGGGATGGTCGGCGGCCAATTCGGGCGGGACCATCGTCGGCGGGACGGCCAGGGGCGGCAGTCGCTCCGGCGGGGGCTTCTCGACGAACTGGACGATGCGGCTCTCCTCGTCGATGACGGCGATCCCCAGCTCCGGGGCCTGCTCGGGCGGGACGAACTTCAGGGCGATGGAGACGTCCGCCTGAAGGGCCTTATGACGTTCGACGAAGTCTCGGAGGTCGAGCCGATAGAGCTGGTCCCCGCTAAGGATCAGAAAGTAGGCGTGGGGGAGGGGCCGGAAGTGGCGGAGGTTTCGGCGCACGGCGTCGGCCGTCCCGAGGTACCATCCCTCGTACTCGTATGTCTGCTCGGCGGCCAAGATGTCCACGAAGCCGTTGGAGAAGGCGTCGAATTTGTAGGTCTGGACGATGTGCCGGTTCAGAGAAGCCGAGTTGTACTGGGTCAGGACGAAAATCTGATTGAATCCGGCGTGGATGCAGTTGCTGATGGGGATGTCGATCAGGCGGTACTTGCCGCCGATGGGGACGGCCGGCTTGGCCCGGTCCTTCGTCAGCGGAAACAGGCGGGTGCCCCGCCCGCCGCCGAGGATGACGCAGAGGACCTCATGGGCGCCGACGGCGTTCGTTCGTCTCATAGTCGGTCCGGTGGGGGTCGTTTCGAGCGGGCCCGCTTGACCAAAGCGTCCATGACCATCTGGAGGATGTCGTGTTGGGCCCGGTCCTGTTTATGGATGATGGCCAGACAGTGGCCCAGGGGGATCGACTGACGGACCGTGTCGGGGTCGTGCGAGGTCAGCACGATGATGCGGCTCCGGTCGACGCCCCGTCGCACGGCCAACTCCAGAAAGGCCGGCCCGCGCAGGTCGGGGAGCTCGTAATCCATGATGAGGACGTCCACGTCGGGTTGCAAGTAGCGGAGGGCTTCGAAGGGATGGCGGAAGTCATGGACCTCGACTTCCTCGGCGTAGCGTTCCCGAAGCTTCCGGCGCAGGTACCGACCGACCAGGGGGTCATCGTCCACGATCACGCACTTCACGCCGGGTCTTCTCCGGCTTGGGCGGAAGCGGCGACATCGCCTGGACGGCGGCCAGCCACGGCGGGACCCGCAGGGTAACGGGTCGCCTCGAGCCGTCCGGCAGATGCAGGTCCGCCGAGACGGGTTCCGAGACTTCGGTGTAGGGGACCCAGGTCCATCCGACCCAGACGAAGGGGTCTCGGCCGGGGCCCCAGCCGAACGTCTTGCGGGGCTCGCCCTGCCAGAGGACGACCCCGCCGTCGGGGGTTCCGTCCAGGGCCTCGGTCATCAAGACTTGCAGAAGCCGTCGGGGCGGTCGGCCCAGGTACGTCGCCTTGGCGACGACTTCCTGGCCGACGTAACAGCCTTTTGTGTACGAGAGGGCATGGTAGAGGCCAGCCTCCAGGGGCATCCATTCCTCGCCGGCCAAGTCGACATAGGGCCACAGCCAGCCGACGGTCCGGCGCCACCGGTGCCATTCGTCGAGATCCATCATGCGGACTTCGACGGCCGGGTCCCCCGGAGGCGTTTCCGCCTCGTCCGTCCAGACAAGGACGGCCGTCCCCCCGTCCCAGGGCACCTGAGCGGTCCAGCCGAGCGCCGGCCTCCCGGCCTGCGGAAACAGCCAGCCGGTCCGGACGGGCCGGACCTGCCAGTGCACGTCCGTCCGAAGCCGATACAGGCTCAGATGCCGGTCCAGGACCGCCGTCCAGCCGTCCAGGGCGAAAAGGCGAAGGCCGCCGTCCTCCCGGGCGACCCAGGCGTCGGCGACGACCCTCCCGCGAGGCGTCAGAAAGAGGCCGTAACGGACCTCGCCGACGGCCAGGGACCGAACGTCCTGGGTCATCATGTTGTGGAGGAAATCGACGGCCTGCGTGCCCGTCACGACCCAGGTGACCCAACCGGGGAGGTCGATCCAAAGGACCCGCGTCATCCGCTTCCCCTTGTGTTCTTCCATCCCGTAATCTATAGGGCCGCCTCCCGATTGGCAAGGGACCTATCTGCCGACCATAGACCATAGACCTGCTTGGGTCCGGGGGAGTCTCCTCGTCTTGAGGGGATGGCTTGGAATTCATCTGGCTCTGTTGACATCCCTGAGCCATCGTCTCAAAGCCATTTTTCTCAAGACGAGGAGCCCCCCGGCCCCAGCCGGTCTATGGTCTATGGTCTGTGGTCTGAGTTCTGTAGTCTAAGGTCCGTGGTCTAAAACCCATGGTCTGAGGTCTGCGATGGACGAGACGATCATCCTGCGACCCATCGGATACGTGCGGACGGACGTGCCCGACGAGGAAATTCGCCACCGTCGTCGGGACATCCGGGCCGACATCGTCTTCGACGAGGACCTCGAGCCGGCCTTAGACGGCATCGAGGACTTCTCTCACCTTTTCGTCCTCTTCTGGATGGACCGGGTCCCCCCGGAAGAGACCCAGCGGCGGAAGGTCCATCCGCGGGGTCGGACAGACCTGCCGCTCGTCGGTGTCCTGGCGACCCGGGGTCGGAGTCGGCCCAACCCTATCGGATTGGCCGTCGTCGAGCTCCTGGGGCGCTCGGGGCCGGTCCTGCGGGTCCGGGGCCTGGACGCCTACGACGGGACGCCCGTCCTGGACGTCAAGCCCTACGACCCCTACGACGTCGTCCCCGACCCAAGGGTCCCGGCCTGGTGGACGCAGTTGCACGGATAGGGCAGTAAGGCCATGAGGGAGCGGGACCGTTTACGGGGCTTGGAACGGGCGGCCTTCGGAGAGCTTCTGGGCCTCCGTCAGGAGGCGCTCCCGAATCCGAACGATGCCGTCGGCCGGCAGGACGCATCGGAAGCCCAGGTCGTCCCGCCGGGTGTCGGGCGCCCAGCTCCGGGATTCGTAGTTCAGGGCCCGGTCCTTGCCTTCCCGGAAGGACCCGCCCTTGACGACCCGTTTGCCGTCGGGCGCAGCCGTGGCCGTCCATTCCCATACGTTGCCGCACAGGTCCCAGACGCCGAAGGGGCTCCGCCCGTTCGGGTAGGCGTCGACAGGGGTCGTCGAGTCGTGCCGGCTCTCCTTCGTGTTGCACCGGGCGGGATCGAAAGACCGGCCCCACGGGAATTGCAAGGCCTGAGGCCCCCGGGCCGCATATTCCCACTGCTCGGCCGTCGGGAGGGTCTTGCCCTCCCAGGCGCAAAAGGCCTGGGCTTCGTCCCATGTGACCTGGGCGACGGGATGGCGGGCCCGGTCCGGCGGGTAGGTCACCGTCCGGCCGTGAGCCTGGGCGACGGCGGCGTAGCGCTCCCACGTCACGGGGAAGGCGTCCATGTAAAAGGCCTGGAGGGCGACCTGCCGACTCGTCGGACCGACGCCGACGACGGCCGCCGGCGTGGCCGGGATGAGGATCATGTCCCGCACGGCCCTCTGGAAATGGGCCAGTTCGTTCCAGGCGGACGTCCATACCGACCCGAGCGCCTCGACCTGATGACGGACCTCCGGATGCCGCCAGGTCGTCTGCTCGACCTGCCGCCAGACTTCCTGGGCCTCGACCCAATCGTCCCGTCGGACGGCTTCGGTCCATCGGGCCAGCAGGCTCCTCCACAGAGAGCGTTCGGCTTCGCTCGTCTGGCGGGCCTGCTCGAAGACCCGCAGGACGCGGGGACTGGCGACCTCTCCGGGCGGCGTCCAGGCCGGCTGAAGCTGTAGGATCGCCCGAAAGCGTTCCTCGGCCGTCGAGAAGCGCCCCAAGGCTACGCTGGCGTAGGCCTGGAGGGCCAGGGCCTCGATGCGGGCGGCCTCATTCAAGCCGTCGCTTTTCAGGACGGCCTGGGCCAGACGGAGGGTGTCCTCAAAGCGGGCCTCCTTAAAGGCTTGCCAGGCCGCCTGAAGACGGGCGCTGACGTCTTGCGCCCGACCGGGCCCGCCCATGAGGGTCCAGCCGATCCATACGAAGAGCCATACGGTCCATCGACGGGGTGTCATACGCCTTCCTCGGATTCAGCCACTCGGGAACTCGGCAGTTCGGGAGTCCGGCCATTCGGGAGCTCGGGAGTCGGGCAGTTCGGCCATCACGAGAGGCGAGGGGCAAAGAGTATGGGCTCTATGCCCTATGCGCTTTGCTTTATCTATCGGCCGACCGGCCCATCGGCCGACCGGCCGACTGCCCATCTGCCTATCTGCCCACCTGCCCATCTGCCTATCTGCCCACCTGCCCATCGGCCAAATGCCTGAAACACCGTGCTTTCGTGGAGGTGCCCTTTCCGCTCCCCATCTCACTTCTCACCTCCCGAACAGCTCTGTTAGTTATTGTCCACTTGCCGAACTCTCGGATTCCCGGACTGCCGAACTCCCGGACTCCCGAATGCCCGAAAAGAGCAGGTCCATCAGGCGCCGGGCGTTCCGAGGGGCCGACCCCCCGACGTCGTTGTTGAAGAAGGCGAAACACTGCTTCAACGGCGCCGCCCGGATGCGGTCGGCCCACGCCTGGAGTTCAGCGTCGCTGTAGTCATACCGGTACCAGGCCGTGCGGCCATGAAAGCGGACGTAAGCCGTCTCGTGGGTCACGACCAACTCCTCGGGCAGGCGGGTCGAAACCGGGGCGCTCACGGACACAATCCCCACATGCGGTGGCAGGTCTTCGATGATGCGGTCCAGGGCCTGAAACCAGGTGACGTGGCGGAACTCGATGAAGTGAAAAAAGGACCGGGAAAGAGGTTCCAGCAGGCGTCGCCAGAAGTCCTCGTCCATCCGGGCCGAGGGCGGGAGCTGGATCAAGATGCCCTTCAGGCGGTCGCCCAAGGGCTCCATCGCCTCATAGAAGGCCGGCCACCGGTCGTACTGACGAAAGTGACTGATGGACCGATGAACTTTGGTCACGAAGGCGAAGTCCGGGCGAGCTTGACGGACCCAGGCCCGGGTCGTGGCCGTCTTGGGGAAGCGGTAAAACGTACTGTTCATTTCCACGATGGGAAAGCGGGTCTGATAGTACTCGAACCACCGGTGCATGGGGAGGTCGGCCGGGTAGAAGCGGCCCCGCCAGCCTCGATAGAACCAGCCGGAACATCCGACCCAATATCGTGTCGACGGCATACCCACGGCCATGCTGGATTCATTATAGTGGGCCGATGGGTCGATGGGCAGTGGGAATCCCGTATCTTGCAGACTGATCCGGCATCTCATGCCGGATGGGAGCCGTTCCACCTTCCATGGTCTTTTATTCCCGGACCGTGGAAGGTTTGGATTTCGGCCTCGTCGGGAGGCCTTGCGAGGCGACCACGCCCCCGGGGTCGGCCTCCACGACCCAACCTTTTTCGGTCAGACGCAGGACGGCTTTCTCCCCATGAAGAAGCCGCCCGGCCATCGGACCTATCCCCGACGCCGGGCACGGCTCGGACCCGGCCCGCAGGCTTGCGCCCGCTTTCGCCTGGAGCGCCCTCCGGCCCACACCGACGGCCCCCACGCGCTGCCGGTGCGCCCGAAGACCGCAGGCTCCACAGGACACCGCCCCGGAGGCGCCGTCCCTCTTGAGCTTTGCTTGCTCGCATACGGGACAGCGGCTCGACGTCCCCCGGGGATTGACCCAGACCACGGGTATACCTTCCAGCGCCGCCTTGTAGGCGATATACGCCTGGAGCCGGTTGAAAATCCCCCGCGTCATGACCTCGATCCGGTTCGCTTCCTTCACGTACCTCAGATTCTCCAGGGCCATCGCCAGGCCCCCGGCCGCCGCATACCGAACAATCCAGGCCGCACACGTATGCAAAAGCTGCCGCAGCCGGGCGTTCATCAACCCGTAGTACTTCGCCCGAAGCCGCCGCCGCGCCTTCCGCCCCCGCACACGCCGCTGAATGACGGCTATCGTCCGCAGATACCGGTTCCTGACCGCAAGCCACGCCCCCACCAGCAGGACCATGTACAGGCCCCGCGCCCAGTCCGCCGCGTCCACCGTCCGGGCGTTCACGTCCACCGAAAGCAAACCCCGGATGGAGGCCTCCGCGACCGGCTTCTCCAAGACGATGTGCGCCCACACCCCGTCGTCCCGCCAGACCAGTTCACACGCCTTCACCCGAAACCC